>NZ_JAANBD010000028.1:424020-425695 GCF_011089885.1 Thioalkalivibrio sp. XN279
ATCATCCTCAACATCGGCAAGCGCGTCATCGGCATGGTCGTCGACGCCGTCTCCGACGTCACCTCCCTCGCCCACGACCAGGTCCGGCCAGCTCCAGAGTTCGGCACCGTCCTGGACACCGCATACATCGACGGCCTCGCCACCGTCGACGAACGCATGATCATCATCATCGATATCGAGAAACTCATGACCGCTGAGGACATGGGCCTGATGGACCAGGCAGCCGCCTGAATCGCACGCTAGAAAGAAGGCAAAGCAAAATGTTTAGGAAGCTGACCATTACCGCCAAGCTCTACGGAGTCCTCGGCATCCTCTCCCTGGTGCTGATCGGCATCGGGTTCACCGGCGTCAGGGGCATGCAGGCTCTCACGGTCGAAATGGAAGACATGTACCAGATGGGCCTCGAAGGCACCGCGAGCCTGGGGCGCATGGAATCGATGTTCAAGGAAAACCTGGTTGAGCTGTTCGATGCAGCCCAACACGATCCGCGCCTTGAGAACACCTTCGCGGACGGGCACCAGGTCGACCGGCATTTCACGAAAATGCGAGAGCGTTCCGCCCAGATCATCGCAGAGCTCGAGGAGTACCTGGCAAACCATGTCGCAACCGACGCAGGCCGCCAGGCCGCCGCTGAGCTGGAAACGGCGCGTGCGGCCTATGTGCGAGATGCCCTGGTCCCGGTGCTCGACATGATGGAGGCCGGTAATTTCGACGCGGCGAGTGATTTTCTTATCGCCACCACGCTGCCCGCATTTCGCACCTCCGTGCTGCCGCGAATCGAGGCGATGGTGACGCAGAAAGCGGAATTCGCGGGCACTCAATATGCCGGCGCGGTGGCTCAGTTCGAGCGCCAGAGGATGATCACTATCGTCTCCGCGGGGCTTGGCCTGCTGCTGGCCGGCTTCATCGGCTGGCTGGTCATCTCCCGCTCCTTCGCCCGCCCGGTTTCCCAGGTGGTCGAGGCCGCCGACAAGATGGCCGCAGGCAACTTCGATTTCCAGGTCAAGGCCACCAACCCCGCAGACGAGGTCGGCCAGCTGGTAGAAGCAGTGAACCGCGTCCAGGCGAGCGTCAAGGGTATGGTGGCGGACGCCAACATGCTGGCCAAGGCCGCCGTGGAGGGCCGCCTGGCCACGCGCGCGGATGCCGACAAGCACGAAGGCGAGTTCCGCGACATCGTGGCGGGCGTCAACAATACCCTCGATGCCGTCATCGGCCCCCTGAACGTCGCCGCCGGCTACGTCGACCGCATCTCCAAGGGCGATATCCCCGAGAAGATCACCGACGAGTACAAGGGCGACTTCAACGCCCTCAAGAACAACCTCAACACCTGCATCAACGCCGTCAACGCGCTGGTGAGAGACGCCAACATGCTTTCCGAGGCTGCACTGGCCGGCAAGCTGGAGACGCGCGCCGATGCCTCGCACCACCAGGGTGACTTCAGGAAGATCGTCGATGGCGTCAACGCCACCCTCGACGCGGTGGTCGGCCCGATCAACCAGGTCAAGCGCGTCATGGTCGCACTCGCCGATGGCGACCTGCGCATGAAGATCGACGGCACCTACCACGGCGACTTCAAGGTCCTCCAGGAAGCCGTCAACGAGTCCATGGACAAGCTCAACGAACTGATGGGCGGCATCAAGTCCTCCGCCGACACCATCAACACCGCCGCCAA
>NZ_JAANBD010000028.1:425745-494338 GCF_011089885.1 Thioalkalivibrio sp. XN279
GCCATCACCGAGTCCTCCAGAAAGATCGCCGACATCATCCAGGTCATCGACGGCATCGCCTTCCAGACCAACATCCTCGCCCTCAACGCCGCCGTCGAAGCGGCACGGGCCGGGGAGCAGGGTCGCGGCTTCGCCGTGGTCGCCGGTGAGGTCCGCACCCTGGCACAGCGCTCCGCCGCCGCCGCCAAGGAGATCAAGACCCTCATCAGCCACTCCGTCGAAACCGTCGAGGGCGGCTCCAAGCTCGTCGAGCAGGCCGGCGCCACCATGGAGGAGATCGTCTCCGCCGTGAAACGCGTCACCGACATCATGGCCGAGATCTCCGCCGCCTCTGACGAGCAGAGCCAGGGCATCGAGCAGGTCTCCACCGCCGTCGCACAAATGGACGAGGTCACCCAGCAGAACGCCGCACTCGTCGAAGAGTCCGCCGCCGCCGCAGGCTCCCTCGAGGACCAGGCTCACGGCCTCGCAGAAGCCGTCGCCATCTTCCGCATGGACGAATCAAAGACCGCTTACATCGCCCCGGCACGCGCCCCAGCCGCCAAGCCCAATGCCCCAGCCGCTAAGGCCAAGGCCAAGGGCGCCCCGGCCGCACCCGCGCGCAAGGCCCCCAAGCCCGCCGCCCTCGCCGAGGCCGGCGAAGAGTGGGCCGAGTTCTGATCCGCTCTCTCGGGCTCACCCCCCTTGCTGGGCCCACCCCCCCGGCAGGCAACTGCCGGGGGGTTCTATTTGGATTACAGCCCCAAGGCAGTAATCGGCATTCTCCAGTGATCTCGGATCGACACCAGGGCCGGCAAGGGTCAGGCGTCGCTGGCTGGCGCTGCGGCCGGGCTGGACTGCTGCGCGCGCAGCTGCAGCCAGTGAAGCAAGACTGCGTAAAGACGCGGCGGATTGACGGGTTTCGCAAGAAAATCATTCATGCCCGCATCGAGTGCGCTCTGGCGGTCCTCGGCGAACGCATTGGCGGTCATGGCGATGATTGGGATCCGGTCGCCGCCGGGCAAAGCCCGCGCCTTGCGTGCGGCCGTAAGGCCGTCCATGTTCGGCATCTGCACGTCCATCAAGACCAGGTCGTATTCCTGATCGGACAACCTCGCCAGCGCCTCGTGGCCATCCCCGGCGAAATCTACGTGCATGCCGGCGCTTTCCAACAGGACGCCGGCGATCTCCCTGTTGACCGCATTGTCCTCTACGACCAGGACGCGGGCGCCGGCATAGGGTGCGAGTGATTCCAGATCACCTTCCCCGGCCAGCGCGGGGCGCTCTGATGTCGCCAGGCTGTGGCCGCGCTCCAGGCTGGCCTCGAACCAGAACGTGCTGCCTTCCCCTTCTTGGCTCTCCACGCCGGCACGCCCGCCCATCATTTCGGCGAGTCGGCGGGTCACCATCAAGCCGAGGCCGGTGCCGCCGTAGTCGCGCGAAATCGATTCATCCGCCTGCTCGAACGACCGGAACAGATTGCCCACCCGGTCGGCCGGGATACCGATACCCGTGTCCTCGACTTCAAAGCGCACCTCAATCCGTTCGCCGTGATCCTCAAGCAGGCGTGCGCGAATCTGGATCGACCCCTGCGTGGTGAACTTGATGGCATTACCGACATAGTTAAGCAGGCACTGGCGCAAACGGGCCGGATCGCCTCTAAGCCACATGGAGACCTGGTCGGCGTCCACGCTCAAGGCCAGCCCCTTGTCGGCAGCGGAAGAGCGCATCATCGAAAACACCTGGTCGAGGACCGCCGATAGCTGGAACTCCTGCTTGTCCAGGGTCAGCTTGCCCGCCTCGATCTTCGAGACATCGAGGATGTCACTGATGATCGACATCAGGTGGCGCGAAGCATCATCCACCTTGGCGAGGCGTTGCTGCTGCGTGGGCGACTCGGCCTCGCGGCGCAGGATATGCACGAGGCCGACGATGGCGTTGAGCGGCGTGCGAATCTCGTGACTCATGTTGGCGAGAAAAGCGCTCTTGGAATGATTCGCCGCTTCCGCCTGGGCGCGTGCATCCTCCAGCTGGGCGGTGCGGGTGACAACCAACTCCTCGAGGCGCTCACGATACTCATCGAGCTCGCCGTCGATTTCCTTCCGCGCGGTGATGTCCTGGATGGCGCCCTGCACGCGCCAAGGCTCGCCGCGCTCGTCACGGACCAGTTCGCCGACAACCCGGACCCACCGCTTGCCGCCTTCTGGCGTCTCCAGTTGTGCCTCGAGATCGTAAGGCTTCCCGTCATCGACACATGCGGTGAAAGCCCTCTGTACCCTGGGGCGGTCGCCGGCACAATAGAACCCGAACGCCGTCTCCAGCGTGAGTGCCTTGTCCTCCGGCAGGCCGTGGATCCGGCGCACAGCATCGGACCACTCGATGCGGCCGTTCGCCAGTTCGACTTCCCAGCCGCCGAGGCCCGCCATATTGGCCGCCATCGTCATCAAGCGCGAATTCGCGTCGGCCTTGCGCGCTGCGTCCCGCCGGGCCGTCAGGTCACGAATGATGTACTGGAAGGCGGGCTCGCCATCTACCAACACCTCCTGCGCGCCGATCTCGACCGGGAACGTACCCCCGTCTGCATGCCGATGACGGGCTTCTACAAGCGCCCCACGATCGGCCTTGGGATCAACAGGACAAAACACCGTATCCGGGGCGCTCAAATCCGCCACATTCCTGGCCGAATGGTCGTGACTGCCCAGGCCGTAGGCTTCACGCGCCGCGCTGTTCGCCTGGAGGATGCGGCCGTCGCGGTCAGCGACGAGGACAAGGTCACGGATCTGCTCGAAAAATCGCTGGAAGCGTCCTGCGATCTCAAGGCGCTGCGCATGCTGCTGCCGGTCCTTGGCGGCCCACATGAGCTCGCGGCGCTGCGTCCACAGCCGGGTACCAATCAACACCATGGCGATGAGCAAAAACACGAACAGCAGGATCCACACCGCCTGAGCCCGGACGTCGCCAAAGATTTCGTCCTCGGCCATGGAAACCTTGACCCACCAGTCGGCGCCAGGCACGGGAACTATCACGGCAAACGCCGGATGCCCCCACAAATTGCGGCCCTGGATGATCTCGCCAAACGGTGCATTCCCGCTGGCGACCGCTGCGGCCAGGGTTTCATCGCCTCCTAGCGGAATCTGGAGGGATCCAGGCGGAGCATCGCTGAAACGCGTCTGGGTCAGCACCGTCAGGGCCTCTCGATCCGGCTGTACTAGAAGCGTGTCGCCGGACTGAGTCAGTTTTGCCCAGTCGCGCAGAAAGGAGAAGTTGGTATTCGTGCTCGAATTGCGGACGATGAGATAGCAACACACGGGCTGACCGAGAGGGATCACGGTGTCGAAGTAACCGGGGGTCCCATCATTGCGAGTGGAGCGCGTAAAACCGGCGAACTGGGCCTGCCCGGAGAGGCGCGCGTTTGTGGCCGCTCTGCTGAGCTTCGATGACAGATCCACGGGAGCACCCAGCGCATGGACCAGGGTGCCCTGGTCGCTGTAAAAGGAGATGGCGTCCGCTTCCAGGTCCTGACGTGCGCGCTCCAATTGGGTAACCAGAGCTGCCGTAACACCTTCTTCGCCGTCCTGCTGCCAGGCGATGAGCGCATCCCTTAGCGCTGCACTGGCGCCGACCAGGGTGGCGGCAGTCAGCCTCTGCGCGATCCATTCTTCCACGTTGCCAGCCGCGCTCTCCGCCAATTGGGTAAGGCGCGGCCCCACCGCGGCGCCCGAGCGATCCAGGAGCTCTTTGATGGCCGCGCCCCCGGATACGAGCAGAAGCAAAAGAGCGAACAACAACAGCCACGGGCCACGTCCGCTGGGCGCCATGGAAAGGTCGGCCCGTGCGCCAAACAGCCGCCACATGGCGAAAAAGAGCAAGGCAGCGCTGGTCGCGACGAACACGATACCTTTGACTGCGCTGATGGCCGAGAGCAGGAACGCATCGTCGACCAGCGCCGCCAGCACCAGGTCGGAGAGGATGATCCAGGCGCTGGCGAACACGACATAACCGAGCGTGATCAACAAGACCGAGGCCCGAATATGATCCTGGTTGTCCCCTGCCGCGTCGGCGCGCTTGCCTGTCATTGCCTTACACCCCTCATTGGCGGTGCTTCGGGCTTTGGAAGCCACTGAACCCCACGCGGCGTAATGGACACCGCCCCCGCCATGAAGGATGCCATGTTTTTGGCGCGCATACGCATGAAAGGCCACCGCAGACGTGTACGGCCCCGAAAGCTCGATAGAGCATGAAAGGACTTCGGGGAAACTCCTGGGTCCCTGACGGCAAGCGGCCGATGACCTCGTCATTGCTGGTCGCGGACAGCGGTTGCTAGACTTCGACGAGCGTGCTCCGAGGCGAAAATGACCGGGATGTCGGGGCCCATAACAGCGTCCTTTCGATACGGCGTGCTCACCATGAAGGAGCCGCCTCATGTCCATTAGCAAGAGAGCTTTCGTCGCCGCGGTAGTCGCAGTGCTGGCATTTGGCGCCGGTTGCACGACGACCACCGGCAACGGCGCTGATCCGGCCGCCCGCCGAGCGGCCATCGACACCGGCGTCGGCGCACTCCGCGTCGACGGGAAGACGACGGCCTACCATGCCACCACGAGTGGCTCCTGGGGCTTCCAGGCCGGGGCGCAATCGACCGCAGTATTCATGCTCTTCATGACCGAGGAGGCACTCACCCGCTTCCAGAACAGCAGCGGCTGGACCGTAGGCGCAGATGCGTCGGTGACGATGATCTCGGTCGGCGCAAGCGCGAGCGTGTCGACGGCCACCGCCCAGCAGCCCGTCATTGGCTTCGTGCTGTCGAACCGCGGCTTGATGGCCGGCATCTCGCTCAACGGCGCGCGCATTACGCGACTGGACCTGTAGGACGCCGTACCTCGGCGGAGGTGTTGGCGGCAGCTCGGTAAGGCCGCCCGCCTCCGACGCGACCGTTCGAGCCGTTTCCGAACCTGCCGGCGTGACAAAGTCACCGACGGACGGGCCGTTCCTGTGCGAATCTCTGATTGCGTACACCCACCGCAGGAGAGGAACATGCAACGCAATGAAGGCACCATCGACCGCGCACTGCGCATCATCGCCGGCCTCGGTATCCTGTCCCTGGTCTTCGTCGGCCCGCAGACGCCCTGGGGCTGGATCGGGCTCGTGCCGCTGGTCACCGGGCTCGTCGGCGTCTGCCCCGTCTACTCGGTGCTCGGCATCCGGACCTGTCCCGCGCCCAGGAACTGAGGCGGCCGAAACAGGACTATCGCCACGGCGCTGCGCCCTCGGGGGCGCGGTGCGGTGAACGGAACGCGCCAGACGATCCCGGCGGGAACGATCCTGTTCAGGCCGGGCGATCCCTGCCCCGGCTTCGTCGTGCTGCACGAGGGGTCACTGCGTGTGACCTTGGCGGCGGCCAATGGCCGCGAGGTGGTGCTGTACCGCGTCAGTCCGGGTGACGTCTGCCTGCAGACGTTCGCCTGCCTGGTCGAGGGCAGAAAGTATTCCGCCTTGGGTGTCGCCGAATCGGAACTCTTGGCGGATATCCTCGAACCGCCGGAATTCCACGCCGTCATGGCCCGGGACGAGGCCTTCCGCCAGCGCGTGTTCGCCGCGGTGGCGCGGCGCTTCGCCGATTTCGAGCAACTGGTGGAAGACGTCGCGCTGACCGGTTTCGAGGCGCGCCTGGCCCGCGCCTTGCTGCGCCTCGCCGGGCCCGGTGCCGTCGTGCGGGCCACCCATGAACAGCTGGCGACCGAGACGGGTTCGGGGCGCGCCGTGGTGAGCCGGCAGCTGGCCGCCTTCGCCGCCGCCGGCCACGTGGCCCTGCAGCGGGGGCTGGTCACGCTGACGGACCGGGCGGCGCTGGCCCGCATCGCGCGCGAGCGCCAGCGCGTTGCCGGCAATCCGGACCGTCCGGCCGAACGCCGGAAATAGCCCGCCTGCGGCGGGCGCCGGCTATTTCAGGATCCGGACCCGCTCGCCGTCCTCGCCCTCGAATGTCGCCCGCAGCGCCGCAGCGGCGAGGTTGTTCGGGCCTTCTTCCCTCGAGTCAGAAGTAAACGGCTTTGAGTAAGGCGATGTCGTTCCCGGCCTCGTCCCTGAGACCGAGAACCTCCCCGGTGATATTCCAGCCCCGGGCGCTCTCGAGCACTTCCCGCAGCTGTTGTTCCATCTCCGCCAGCGGCGGCGGGCAGGCCATCAGCGTGGTGGCGGCGCCGTCGAAGCGCAGCGATGCACCGTCCAGCTCGAGGCGCCAGTAGGTGTTGGTCAGTGAGGCCGTGCCCTTGTATTGCGGGCAGGCCGCGTCCGGCCGCACGGCGATGAAGCGATCGACCACCAGCGTGGGCTGCAGCCGGTCGCCCTCCATGCCGGGCAACTGCTTCAGCGCGCCCTCGAAGTGGACCATGAGCTTCGCGCCGGGCTCGCTGACGGTGGCCAGGTATTCCCGCTGCAGGCGCAACGCCTCCTCGCCGGGCGCGATCGGGTAGCTGCGCCCGGTCAGGCACTCGGTGAAGCGAGCGGAGTCCGCCATGTAGGTCATCTGACCGAGAAAGAACGACGGGATTTCCGCCATCTCCAGCGTCCCGTCGCTCGTCAGCTCGTAGGGCAGCTCCGAGTCGATGGGCTGGCCCATGAGATCGAGCTGCCGCAAGCGGTCGGGGCCGAGGACCTGGAACTGCAGCGGCATCTCGGCGCCGCCGTGCAACACCAGCGCACGGCGCGACGGATCGACGCGCCAGCGACCCATGTCGCCGCGGACCATGTCCTTGCCAAGCCACTCGCGGCGCAGGTGGAACACCTGGTCGGGCCACAGGTCGAGGTGGTGGCGCACGCCCTCGCAGTCCGCGCAGGGCAGGTCGCCGCGGAAGCTGGCCGGCAGGCGCAGGCCGTGGGCGGGCGTGGCGCTCGCATCAGCAGCCGCGGCCGCGGGCGGTGCCGCCCTGGCGCCCCGCAGGAGAATCTCGAGCTCGTCGGTGGCCTCACCGGTCAACACCGGGTAGATACGGTCGGAAGTGAAGCGTAGCTGCCCGTTGACGCTGATCGTGGCGCGCACCGAGTAGCGGCGCCCCGGCGAGACGTCGGCGGGGTCGTAGGGAATGGCAAAGCGGATCGGCGGCGAGGGCGAATTCACCACTGTCCTGCCGATCACCGTCGCCGCCGCGTCCGCCAGCGTAATGTCCTCGAGCGTGGCCTCGAACACCGCGTCGGGAGGGAGCGCAATCCGCTCACGGTAGATCACCGTGCCCGTCACGACCGTCGGTGGCTCTTCGTTCACGACGTTCTCCCGGGCACCGCCGCTCGACCCGATACAGCCCACCAGCAGCCCGGCCAGGACCACGGCGCCGGCCTTGCAGGCCAGCGCGGCGAGCCCGGGAATGCCGCCGTGCGTCACTTGGCCGCTGCCTCGGGCGGGAACAGCCTGATCTCGGCCGACTCGCTCTTCATCATCAGCACCCGGCCGACACCCAGCGACACCTTGACCACTTCGGCACCTTCCTCGAGCACGGTCCTGATTTCCTTGCTGGCGGCGGTCGCAGCCTCATTCGGGCAGGGCCATCGTCACTACGCGGGTACGAATGTTCATGAAGTCTTTCCTCTTCGGTGAGTCCGCCGGCAGGAATTCGCCGGACTTTTCAACCGCGGAGAGCGTAGTGGCATGGCATCGGGCATTCAAATCGGTTTTTTATCATGCTATTGGTTTTGCCGATACCGGAGACTGATCCCATGAGCCAATCATGGGCTGTGCTTTTCGGGCGACTCTTGGCGCGGGCGAGGCTCCGCCAGCTCCAGCTGCTGGTCGCGACGGTCGATGCCGGGGCCCACGGCGTGCTGCGCGTCGGCGCAGGCATCTCCCATCCGCTGGCGGGACGCGAAAGCGTGAGCGTGGACGACCTGGCGAGATATCCCTGGATGCTGGCTCCAGTCGGTGTCCCGGCGCGCGAACTGTTCGGAATGCTGTTCGCCGGGGCGATCGCAACAGCCTGTCGTGCACCCCGTGAAGATGCCCGACCCCGCTTACGCGGGGCCGGGCACCAGGGGGACGCTGCCTTGGGGGGCAGCAGCGCTCAGGGGACTCAGGCCAGGTCGAAGCGGTCCGCGTTCATGACCTTGGTCCAGGCCGCGACGAAGTCCTTGACGAACTTCTCCTGGTTGTCGTCCTGGGCGTACACCTCGGCGTAGGCCCGCAGGATCGAGTTGGAACCGAACACCAGGTCAACGCGCGTCGCCGTCCACTTCACCGCGCCGGTCTTGCGGTCGCGGATCTCGTAGAGGTTCTTGCCGGCCGGCTTCCACGTGTAGGCCATGTCGGTCAGGTTGACGAAGAAGTCGTTCGTCAGCGCGCCTTCGCGGTCCGTGAACACGCCGTGTTTCGCACCGCCGTGGTTGACGCCCAGCACGCGCAGGCCGCCGACCAGCACCGTCATCTCCGGCGCCGTGAGGCCCATCAGCTGCGTGCGGTCGAGCATCAGTTCCTCAGGCGCGACGTCGTAGGCCGAGTTGAACCAGTTGCGATAGCCGTCCGCGATCGGCTCGAGGACCCGGAAGGAGTCCGCGTCGGTCGTCTCGTCGGTGGCGTCGCCGCGGCCGGGCGCGAAAGGCACGGCAAAGTCGAAGCCAGCGGCCTTGATCGCCTTCTCGATGCCCACGGCGCCGGCCAGCACGATCACGTCCGCGATGCTGGCGCCGGCCTCCCTGGCGATCGGCTCGAGCACTTCGAGGACCTTGCGGAGACGCTCAGGCTCGTTGCCTTCCCAGTCCTTCTGCGGCGCGAGGCGGATGCGGGCGCCATTGGCGCCGCCGCGCATGTCCGAACCACGGTAGGTGCGGGCGCTGTCCCATGCAGTCGCAACCATTTCGGCGATCGACAGCCCACTGTCGGCGATCCTCGCCTTCACGGCGTCCACGTCGTAGTCGCTGCTGCCGGCGGGGACGGGATCCTGCCAGAGCAGGTCTTCCGCCGGCACCTCGGGGCCGATGTAACGCGCCTTCGGGCCCATGTCACGATGAGTCAGCTTGAACCAGGCCCGCGCAAAGGTGTCCCTGAAGTATTCCGGATCATTGCGGAACCGCTCCATGCATTCGCGGTAGATCGGATCCATCTTCATCGCCATGTCGGCGTCGGTCATGATCGGGTTGTGGCGGATCGAGGGATCGCTGGCGTCGACCGGCTTGTCCTCTTCCTTGATGTCGACCGGCTCCCACTGCCAGTGCCCGGCGGGACTCTTTCTCAACTCCCACTCGTGGTCGAGCAGCATGTCGAAGTAGCCCATGTCGAACTTCGTCGGCTCTTTCGTCCAGGCACCTTCAATGCCGGAAGTCACGGCCTTGCTGGCGAGCCCGCCCATATCGGGGTTCATCCAGCCCAGGCCCTGGTTCTCCACATCGGCCGCTTCGGGCGCGGGGCCGAGCCTGGAATCCGACCCGTTGCCGTGGGCCTTGCCGACGGTGTGGCCGCCGGCGGTGAGCGCCGCGGTCTCCTCGTCGTTCATCGCCATGCGAGCGAAGGTGACCCGCACGTCGTGCGCCGACTTCAGCGGGTCCGGCTTGCCGTCGCGGCCTTCCGGGTTGACGTAGATCAGGCCCATGTGGACCGCGCCGAGCGGCTCTTCCAGGGACTCCGGATCCTCTTCGTTGGCGTAGCGGAGAACGCTCTCGGCCAGCCATTCTTTCTCCGAGCCCCAGTAGACGTCCTGCTCGGGCTGCCAGATGTCCGCGCGGCCGAAGCCGAAGCCGAAGGTCTTGAGGCCCATGGTCTCGTAGGCCACGTTGCCGGCCAGGATCATCAGGTCGGCCCAGCTGAGCTTGTTGCCGTACTTCTTCTTGATCGGCCACAGCAGGCGGCGCGCTTTGTCGAGGTTGCCGTTGTCCGGCCAGGAGTTCAGCGGCGCGAAGCGCTGGTTGCCGGTGCCGCCGCCACCGCGGCCGTCGAACAGCCGGTAGGAGCCCGCGGCGTGCCAGGCCATGCGGATCATCAGGCCGCCGTAATGGCCCCAGTCGGCCGGCCACCAGTCCTGGCTGTCCGTCATCAGGGCCTCGAGATCCTTCTTGACGGCGTCAAAGTCGAGCTTCTTGACCTCTTCGCGATAGTCGAAATCGGGCCCCAGCGGATTGGTCTTGGTGTCGTGCTGATGGAGGATGTCCAGGTTCAGCGCATTGGGCCACCACTCCGTGTTGGACTTCCCGGCGATGGTGTTGGCGCCGTGCATGACCGGGCACTTGGATTCGTTCGACATGGGGTTCCCCTTCTATGGACAGTTCGTGAGGCACAGCCTAGGTAAGGGCCGGCCATTGGTCTAATGGATTAAACTTATTGAGCTCATAGTGTTTGCCTATTGTCGGCCGGTTTAGCCAGCAGGCGCCGTCTGAGGCAGACTAGGCCTTCAGCCCCGGCAGGGGCCTGCAGAATCCAGAGCCTGATGGAGTTTGAACAAGGCCTGATACTCGGCATCCTCGCGACCATGGTGGGCATGTTCCTGTGGGGACGCTGGCGCCACGACATGGTGGCGCTCGGCGCCCTGCTCGCCTGCGTGGTGTTCGGGCTGGTCCCGTCTGCCGTGGCCTTCAGCGGCTTCGGCCACCCCGCGGTCATCACCGTGGCCTGCGTGCTGGTGCTGAGCCGTGCGCTGCAGGCCTCCGGCGCCGTCGATCTCGTGGTCAGCAAGGTCATGCCGGCGAATGCCGGGCCGCTGCTGACCATCGCGGTCCTCACCGGCATCGGCGCGCTGCTCTCCGGCTTCATGAACAACGTCGGCGCGCTCGCACTGCTGATGCCGGTGGGGTTGCAGGTCGCGCAACGGCAGCAGCTGCCGCCCGGCCGGGTGCTGATGCCATTGGCCTTCGGCTCCATCCTCGGCGGCATGACCACGATGGTCGGCACGCCGCCCAACCTGATCGTCTCCGGCTTCCGCAGCGAGACGGGGATGGGCAGTTTCACCATGTTCGACTTCACCCCGGTAGGCATCGTCGTCGCGGTCGCCGGCGTCCTGTTCGTCGTGCTGCTCGCGCGTTACCTGGTCCCGGCGCGGGAGCGCAGCGGCGCCGAGGAGTTCGACACCGGCACTTACATCACCGAAGCGCGGGTGACGAAAGGCAGCAAGGCGGTGGGCAAGACGCTGCGCGAGGTCGAGGATGCGCTCGAGGAGCACGAGGCCCAGGTGCTCGGCCTGGTGCGCAACGAGGTGCGGGTCAACGCGCCGCAGGGCAATCGCGTGGTGCAGGCGGGGGACATCCTGGTGATCGAGGCCGAACCGGAGGAACTGGGCGCCGCCCTCTCGGACCTCGACCTGAAACTCGAGGAAGCCAAGCCGCGCGCCAAGGCCGACACCGTCACCCCCGAAGACACGGTGGAGGCAGGCCAGGACAAGGACGACAGCGAGGGAGAGGAAGAGGAAGAGGACAACGACAAGGACAACGACAAGGAAGAGAAGAAGTCCGACGACGACAACATCCTGGTCGAAGTCACGATCCTGCCCGGGTCGGCCCTGGTCGACTACACGGCGAGCCGGCTGCGGTTGCGCACGCGCTACGGCATCAACCTGCTCGCGGTGTCGCGGCTCGGGCGCCGCTCTGTGGCGCGCCTGCGCACCATGCGCTTCCGGGCCGGCGATGTCCTGCTGCTGCAGGGCGCGGAAGACGCAATCAACGATTTTGCCAGCGAGATGGGCGGCGTGCCGCTGGCGGCCCGTTCCCTGCGCATCCCCGACAAACGCAAGACGCTGCTCTCCTCGCTGATCCTGCTGCTCGCGGTGGCCGGGGCCGCGCTCGGGCTGCTGCCCGCCGCCATCTCTTTTGCGGGCGGTGTGCTTGCCACAATGGTGCTGCGCACGCTGCCGCTGCGTGCCGTCTACGACGCCATCGACTGGCCGGTGATCGTGCTGCTTGGCGCCCTGATCCCAGTCGCCACGGCCATGGAGACCACGGGCACGGCCGCGCTGGTCGCGGGTTTCCTGCTGGACAGCGTCGCGCAGGGCCATGCCGTGATCGGCCTCGCCGTGGTGCTGGTGGTGACCATGACGCTCTCCGACCTGATGAACAACGCCGCGACGGCCGCCATCATGTGCCCCGTGGCCATCGGCGCTGCGAGCCAGCTCGGCGTCAGCGCGGATCCTTACCTGATGGCGGTTGCGGTGGGTGCTTCGTGCGCCTTCCTCACCCCGATCGGTCACCAGAACAACACGCTCATACTCGGCCCGGGCGGGTTCCGCTTCGGCGATTACTGGCGCCTCGGCCTGCCGCTGGAAGTGCTGGTGGTGCTGGTCGCCGTGCCCATGCTGTTGTGGGTATGGCCACTGTGATGGGCCCCGCGACGCCATGAGGCTGCTCGCCATCCTCGCCCTCGGCCTGCTGCTGGTGACCTGCAGCCAGCCGCTGACCCTGCTCGAGCAGGTGGAAAGGGAGGGCATCCTGCGCGTGGTGACGCGCAACGCACCGACCACCTATTACATCGGCTCGGAAGGCCCTGCCGGCCCTGAATATGACCTCGCCCTCGGCTTCGCGGAATTCCTCGGGGTGGAGCTCGAAATCTATACCGTCGACAACCTCGCGCAGGTGCTGCCCGAGGTCACCTCAGGCCGCGCCCACCTTGCCGCAGCCGCCCTGACCATTACTCCGGCGCGGCAGGAGGAAGTGGCCTTCGGGCCGGTTTACCGCACGGTGACGCAGCAACTGGTCTACCGGAGAGGGAGCTGGCGCCCGCGCAGTCTCGACCAGCTGGTCGGCACCCGGCTCGAGGTGATCGCCGGCAGCAGCTACGTCGACACGCTGGAGCAACTGCGCCGCTCGCTGCCGGGCCTGACCTGGCTGGAGCATCCCAGCGCGGAAACCCAGGAGCTGCTGGCCCAGGTCGCCGACGGCAAGATCGACCACACGGTGGCGGATTCGACCACGGTGCTGGTGAACCGCTACTTCCATCCCGACATCCGCGTCGCCATGGACCTGAGCGAGGCCCAGTCCATCGCCTGGGCCTTCCGCGCCGGCGAGGACGACAGCCTGCTGCAACAAGCGCGGGCATACTTTGCGGAAATCTCGGCCAACGGGCGTATCGCCGAGATCATGGACCGGTACTACAGCCACACCGACCGCTTCGACTACGTGGGTACCCGCACCTTCCTGCGCCACGTGGAATCTCGCCTGCCACGTTACCGCGCCTGGTTCGAGGAGGCGGCGGCCGAGTACGGCTTCGACTGGCGCCTGCTCGCGGCACTGAGCTACCAGGAGTCGCACTGGAACCCGCACGCCGTATCGCCCACCGGGGTGCGCGGGCTGATGATGCTGACCCGGTCCACCGCCGCGGCCATGGGTGTCGAGGACCGCGACGATCCGGAACAAAGTATCCGCGGCGGGGCGCGCTACCTGCGCCGGGTGATCGGCAAGATCCCGGAGCGCATCCCGGAACCGGACCGCACCTGGATGGCGCTGGCCGGCTACAACGTCGGCTTCGGACACCTTGAGGATGCGCGTCGCATCACCGAGATCCGTGGCCTCGATCCAGATCGCTGGGCACATGTGCGCGACAGCCTGCCGCTGCTGACGCAGGAGCGCTGGCACAAGCAGGCGCGATTCGGCTACGCCCGTGGCTGGGAGCCCGTGCGTTACGTGGACAACATCCGGCGCTATTACGAGGTGATGGGCTGGATCACGGCCGAGCCACGCACGCCTTTCGCCGCCACGCAGGCGCGCACCGTCCCTTAGCCTGCGCGGCCATGTTGCGTGGCGAGCGTGATGCTTTTTTGCTGCAGAGCCGATAGTTTTTCGGCATGAGTTTAGCCTTGGGCCGCTCAGCTGGCGGGTGGTAGTCTTCGGCCGGCAACATCACGCACCCGGAGAGAACCCCGCCATGGCCCGCAGGCATTCGACGCATGGATTTTCCTGGCCACGCCTGGCCGGCCTGCTGGTGCTGGCCGCCTTACTGTCGGGATGCGCCTCAGGGCCGCAACTGCGTTCGGCCTCTGCCCCCGGCGTCGACCTGGCGAGCTTCCAGACCTTCAGCTTTTTTCCCGAGCTCAGCACCGACCGCGCGGGATTTCATACGCTGATATCCCAGCAGCTGGTGTTCTCGACGCGCCGCGAAATGGAGGTGCGCGGCTTCGTGTTCGTGCCGGACCCGACGCAAGCAGACCTGCTGATCAACTTCTACACCGATGTTGCGGAGCAGTTCCGCGTACGCAGCACCATGCAGCACTGGCACGGGCCCTCCTACTGGCATCATCGGCGCGGCTTCTATGACCCGTGGTGGGGCCACCGCCACTGGCCGGTGCACTCCTCTGTCGAGGTGGAGCAGTTTTCCGAGGGCACATTGAGCGTGGACGTGGTGGACCGGGCGAGGAACACGCTGGTGTGGGAAGGCGCGGCAACCAAGCGTCTCACCCAGCGCACGCTCAACGAACTCGGCCCCGCGCTCGACGACGCCGTGCACCGCATGTTCACCCGATTCCCGGTGCCGCCCCGGCTCTAGGCCAGGCAGCTGCTTCAGTCGCGCTCGAATGTGTAGAACAGGTCGCCGGCATGCTCGTCTCCTGAGATCGTCTCAAGCGACAGGCGCCGGTTGATCTGGAAGCGCAGCCTCAGCGTGTTGACCGTGTCGAAGAGGCCCAGTCCGTAGCCGACGTAGATGCCGCTGCCGATGTAGCGGCTGACGACGAGAGAAGCACCGTCGCCGTCGCCGTCGTCGACGACGGCGACCTCGTCGAAGCCCAACCTCCTGCCCAGGTCCCCGGCGATCAGGTTGCCGCCGGACAGGGCGAGTGAGTTCGCCGCCTGGGTCACCGTCCTGCGCTCACTCGACTGCAGGTCACCCAGGCTCCGGCCGATCGTGAGGTAGGACAGGGCGTCGGCGCGGGGCATCGGCGGATCCGAGTACACGGAGATTTCCGGCTGCTGCAGCGTGCCGCGCACCAGCGCACCCGCGGTCACCTCGTCGACACGACGCACCGCGCGGATCTCCAGGCCCGGATTCTCCAGCGGGCCGCCGGTGTAGATCAGCCGGCCCGTCTGTATCTCCAGCCGCTGGCCGAACACCCCGAAGGTCCCATCCACGACGCGCAGTTCACCGCGGCCCCAGGGCAGCATCTCCGGCTGAATCACTGTCAGTAGGCTGCCTTCCACGTTGCCGCGCAGCCCGGCCGCATTGACCTGGACATCCGGCCCGACGCTCACGCGCACGCGGCTGGTCACCCGCATGCCTTCGTCCTCGGCAGGCGCACGCGCACCGACCAGGACCTCGTCGGGGCTGGTCGAGATCGCCGTGGCTCCGCCCAGCTCAGTAATGCGCGCGTACGGAATCTCGACTTCCCCGCCGATGGCGAGTTCACGACCGGAATAACGAAACTTGAGGTCCGGGCTGGCCGCTACCTGGGCTTCCGCCAGGTTCGCCAACAAGACGTCCTCTCCCGTCAGGGTGGCGCGACCCTCGACACCGTCCGCCGCCAGGTCGAAGCGCCCGGTGCTCTCGAACGTCCCCGTGCCGGAGCGCCCCGTGACCTTGAAGCTGAGCTCACCCCCCGCGCCCAGCGTGGCGTTCGCCTGCAGGTCGCTCGGCTGCAGGCCCAGGGTCGGCATGTCCACGGACCCGTCCTGCAGGCTGAATCCAGCCTCCACGACAGGTGCGCCGAGCGTACCGGCGACGACGGCGTAGATGCGGGCATCGCCCTGCAGTTCGGCCAACTCCGGCAGCAGCACCGGCAACAGTTGCAGCTGGCTGAACTCGGCGTCGAACCGGCCGTCGACCGGCGGATCCGAGGCATTCCAGCCGACGGCCATGCGCCCATCCACGTGGTCGTCGCCGGACAGCTTGACGCGCAGCGACGCCAGCGCAGTCTCGTCGTCACCAGTGAGTTCCAGGCTGCCGCCCAGCCACGACAACAGTACCTTGTCGGCATCGTCGGCCGACCGCACTTCCCCCGCGGTCAGCTCCAGCCCGCCGGACAAGCTGCGGAAAAGCTCGTCGTCCGCCTGGATGTCGACCGCACCGGTCAGCACGCCGGTGGCCAGCAGGCCGTCGCCAAAACGCCGGCTGAGCGGCTCCAGGTCGAGCCGCGACAACGTCGCACTGCCCTGCCACGGCCCGGTCCGGTTCCACGCGCCCTCGACGCAGAGCAGGCCGAAGGTGCCGTCCATGCATGCATCTCCAAGCGAGACAGAGCCGCTGTCCACGCTCAGGGGTGCCGGCGCCTGCAGTGACCACGCGGGTTGTGCCTCGTCGGTGAGGACGATGTCGGTCAACAGCGCACTCCAGCGCTGCGCGGCGAGGCTCCCTTCCAGCGTGACCAGGAAAGCCTGCTCGAGGTAGGGCCGCTCGAGTTCGAGTCGCAAGCTGTGCGCCTGCGGCACCCCCCCGGCCTCGAGTCGCAGGCTGGCGCCCCGGCCCGGGCGGAGGGCGAACCCCTTCATTTCCGCCACGACTTCCGAGACGGCCGCTCCGGACAGGTCGACCATGCCTTCCATAGTCAAGACCCGCGCCCGGCTCGTCCGCCAGCGCAGGCGCTCGCCGGCGGCCTCGAACTCGATCCGGGGGGTGTCGCGCGAGCCGCTGATGCTGGCCGACGCGCTCAGCTTGCCGCGCGCTGCGGGATAGAGCGCCTCCAGCGCCGGCACATCGAGCGCCGCCGCCAGTGACACTGCGACCTCGTCAAGGCGGCCGCTGGCCCGCAGGGACGCGTCCCCGAGCGTGATCGTCGCGCTGCGCAGCACGTATGCGCCCTCGCGTATGTTGAGGGCGGCATCCCCGGACACGGGCAGCGACTTCAGCTCGCCGCGCAATGCGCGCAGCGTGACTTCGAGGCCCTCCGCCGCCGTGGGCAGCCCGTCGAGCTGAAGCGAGCCGGCCAGCCGGCCGGGCCATTCGGGCGCCAGCGCCGCGGGATCGAGGTCGGCGAAGTCGAGCTTGAAATCCGCCTCCTGGCCCCCGTCCCAGGCGATACGGCCGGCGCCCCTGACAGTGCCACCGAGAAGATCCGCCGCCAGTGTCTCGACCCGCAGGCCCTGGGCATCGCCCTCCGCTTCCAGCTGCAGGGCGAGTGGCGGCAGGTCCGGCAGCCTCGCGTCTCCGCTTGCCGCGACCCGGTAGGCCAGGCGGCCGTCGCCGGTCTCGAGGACCCCGCTGGCGCTGGCGCTCACTGTCTCATCCGCCGAACGCAACCCGAGGCTCTCCACGGTGAGCAACGTTCCGGCCCAGCGCAGCACCGCTTCGATCTGCAACTCCGGCAGTCCCTCGCGCCGCGCCGTGGCTTCGGCCACCAGGTCCCACTGCTCCCCCGCGCCGGCGCCCCGCAGCTGCAAGCGCGGCAGGTCGATCTCACGCGTGGCCCCGGCCAGCGGCCATCCCAGTCCGTCGCCGCTGAGCATGAATTCCGCCGCGGGCGTGCTGCCGGGCTCGAACCATCCGTTGCCGCTCAGCGTGGCGCCATCCTGCAGCACCAACTCGACGCTGCGCAGCCGGCCGACATTCTCCACCCAGCCACCCTGCGCCTCGATCCCGGTCGCACCGGCAACGTACGCCGGCAGCTGGAAGTCGCCCGCCACCCGGCTGTCCGTGATGTCGCCCTCGATGTGCAGGCGGGTGGAGAAGCCGTCGAGCGCTTCGGGCCACAGGCCGGTGTCAGGTGGCAACGGCTCCACCGCCAGGTTCAGCGCCCAGGTCGGCGTATCGGGCAGGCCCCGCACCATCCCCTCGAGGCGCGCGACCAGGGGCGCCGAGACCTCCTGGACCACGTCCAGCTCGGACGGCAGTCCCTTGAGCCGCGTGTGGCCCGCGAAGCCGGTACCGTCCAGGGCCAGCTGCCAGTCCAGGTCGACATCCCACGCTTGCGTCGGGTCCATCGAGAGGTATGCATGCCCGCCGACCCGGCCACCGCTGCTATGCAGTTCCAGCGACCGTAGCGTGAGTTCCCGCCCCGACGCCGTGGCGGACAGTTCCAGCTCGAGGTCTGCCATCGCGACCTCGCCGCCGGATCGCAATGCGCCGCCGGTGATGGCGAGGTGCTCGAGAATCACGTCCACAGGCAGCGAGAAAGGCTCGCCTGCGCCGCGCCCGGCATCGCCCGGGGCGTCCGACTCGAGCCCGAGCCACTCGATGCGCGGCTCGATAATCCGCAGCGCGTCGATGTGCAGGGTCCGCCGCAGCAATGCAGCGGGCCGCCAGTCCAGTTCCACGCGCGCAATCTCTCCTCTTGCGCCCGGCCCGACAAAGTCCAGGCGCCCAAGCACGATGGGGCCCACCAGGCGTCCCTCGACTCGGTCGATCTCCACGGTGACGGGCAGCAACGGCAATGCGCGTGCGACGAGGAACCGCAGGCCCGCCGTGGTGCCGCCGAGCCAGGCTGCCGCGCCGAGCAGCGCGACGAGCGGCAGCACGATCAGCAGCAGGATGCGCTTGCGGTACTTCACAGGTCCGGCCTGATCGACAGGTGGAAACGCCAGCCGCGGCTCTCGGTGATGGAGCGGGCAGCGCCGAGGCGCAAGGTGCCAATGGGGGTATGAATATTGAAGGCGGCGCCGGCGGACGCCTCCAGGTCCAGCTCGAACACGTCGAGCGCGTTGCCGGCATCCACGAATGCCGCCAGCGCCACCCGGTTCCACACGCGCCGTTCCACTTCGATGCTGCCGAAGACCAGGTGGCGGCCACCGATGACGTTGCCATTCTCGTCCACCGGTCCCAGGGAATTGAAACTGTAGCCGCGGACGCTGTTGTCGCCACCGGCAAAGAATCGCTGCGACGCCGGCAGGGTGCTGAAACCGTCGACGAGGCCGATGCCCACCATGCTGCGCAGGAAGAAGCGCCAGTCGTCCCCGATCGACCGCACCAGGTTGGCTTCAGTCTCGAGCCGCAGGAAATCCGTGCTGGAACCGAGGAACTGTTGTGAGCCGCGCAGGTCCCCGCGGACACGGAACCCGCGCCGCGTCAGCAGGATGTCGTCGGCCACCAGCTTCTCCATGCTGATACCCGGCAGCACCAGCAGGTCCTCGAATTCCGGCGCGCCCGGCGTGCGCGTCCGCTCCTCCAGCAGGTCGGTGTACACGGTTCGCTGCCAGCCGCCGCCACGCTGGGTCACGTGGGCCACGCCAAGCTCGAGGCGGCGGCTCTCGAGGTCCGCCAGGTCCTCGTAAATCATGCTGCCACGGAACAGCAGTCGCTCATTGATCGGGTCGCCGATCGGAATCCGGTAGCGACCGGAAAACTCGCTCAGCTTTTCCGACAGCCGCAGCAGCGTGCTGGCCGAATGTCCCGCCTTGTTGAGACGGCGCCAGTCCACGCCCAGGGTGCCGCGCAGGCCCGTGTCGGTGGCATATCCGATACCGGTCCTGATGCGCTGCCGCGGGGTCGGCGTGGTCTGGATGTCGATCGGGACGGTGAGCGTTTCCGGATCCGGCGTGCCGGTCTCGACGACCACGCTGGCGAAAAACAGGCTGTCCGTCAGGCGGTATTGCGCGCGCAGCAGCGCCCCGGTGCTGTAGAAGTCACCCTCGGGAATGTCGATGATCCGTGCCAGCAGCGCCTCATCGAGAATGCCCTGGTCGGTCGTCACATGGCCGAAGCGATAACGCGGACCGGTGTGCAAGTGCAGGACCACACGCGCGGTACGTTCGGACACGTCCACTTCGAGTCGCCGCTGCTCGAAGCTCGCGTCGAAGTAGCCGCGCCTGGCGGCCACGCTCTGCAGGTTGTTGCGCAGCCGGTCGTGCTCCTGGTGCCGCAGGCGGCGGCCGACGCGCATCGGGCTTTGCGCGATCACCGCGAGCAGCCGTTCGTCGCTCTCGCCCTCGCCCACCAGGCGCACATCGATTCCGCTCACCAGCACGGGCTCGCCCGGATCGATCTGCACGGTGGCGAGCCACTCCTCCCCCTGGCGCTGCAGCTGGCTCTCGATGCGCGGCCGGTAGAAGCCGAAGGGACGCATGGCATCGCGGGTCTCGCTGCGCACCCTGCCGTGCAGCCGGCGCACCGCGGCTTCCGAGAGGTTGTCGCGCTCGCCCAGCCGCACCAGGGTCAGCGTGGCGCGGATGTTTTCCTCGACCTCGCTGTCGACCCCGCTGATTTCGACCCTCACCGAGGCGTGCGTCGTGAACGGGAGAAGCCCGCAGCAGGCCAGCAGCAGGAAGAGGGCTATTCGTTGCAAGGCGGTGCCCGCCTGGCGCGGAAAAAGGCCTGCAGCCGGGCGCCGCACTCCGCGCCCAGGACCCCGCCGGTGACCGACACACGGTGGTTCAGCCCGGGCGCGCCCAGCAGGCCGAGATTGCTGTCGACCGCGCCGGCGCGCGGATCAGCAGCCCCGTAAACCAGCCGCCCCACACGCGCGTGGACCATGGCGCCGGCGCACATGGCGCAGGGCTCCAGTGTGACGTACAGCGTGGTTCCGGGCAGCCGGTAGTTGCCGAGCGCCTCGCCGCCGGCACGCAGCGCCAGCACCTCGGCGTGTGCAGTCGGATCAGACAACGCGATTGGACGGTTCCACGTCTCAGCAATCACACGGCCATCGTGCACCAGCACGGCACCGACCGGCACCTCGCCTTCAGCCTCGCCGCAGGCCGCCAGCTCCAGTGCGCGGCGCATGTAGAGCTCGTCGCTGGCGGACGATGCGCCTGCCGTGTTCATTTTGGAGGCAGCAGGCCGCCGAATTTCACGCCCGACAGCAGGGCCATGTCGCGCTTCCAGGTGGTCAGGTCGTCGCGCCTGAACTGGTTGAGGTGATCGTGGCCGCAGGCGCGAGCCATGACCTGCATGAGCTGGACCGACGCCTCGAGGAAATTGCACAGCTGCCGGGCCGAGCGCTCGACATCGATGCGCTTGCGCAGCTCCGGCTTCTGCGTGGCGACGCCGGACGGGCAGTTGTTGGTGTGGCACATGCGCGCGGCCACGCAGCCCACCGCCTGGATGGCGGCATTGGCGACGGCGATTCCGTCTGCGCCGAGCGCCATGGCCTTGACGAGATCCATGGGCATGCGCAAGCCGCCGGTGATGATCAGCGTCACGCGGCCGCCGGCCTTCTGCTTGTCCAGATAGCTGCGCGCGCGGGCCAGCGCAGGGATGGTCGGCACGCTGATGTGATCGCGGAAGATCTCCGGCGCCGAACCGGTCGCGCCGCCGCGGCCGTCGAGGATGATGTAGTCCGCGCCCGCGTCGAGTGCGAACTGGATGTCGCGCTCGACATGGTTGGCGCTCAACTTGAAGCCGACGGGAATGCCGCCGGTGATCTCACGCACCCGCGCGGCAAACTCGCGGAAATCTTTCTTCGACGACAGTTCCTTGAAGGTCGGTGGCGATACGGCCGGGGTGCCCTCCTCCAGGCCGCGCACCTCGGCGATCCGGCCGACGTTCTTGTTGGCTGGGAGGTGGCCTCCGGTGCCGGTCTTCGCGCCCTGGCCGCCCTTGAAGTGGAAGGCCTGGACCTTTTCCAGCAGCTCGTCCCGGTACCCGAACATGGCGCTCGCCAGTTCGTAGAAGTAGCGCGAGTTCGCCTGTTGTTCCTCCGGCAGCATGCCGCCCTCGCCGGAGCAGATGCCGGTACCGGCGAGCTCCGCCCCTTTCGCCAGCGCGATCTTCGCCTCCTGGGAGAGCGCGCCGAAGCTCATGTCCGAGACGAACAGCGGGATCTTCAGCTCCAGCGGTTTCTTCGCCTCGGGGCCGATCACCAGGCCGGTGCCGACCTCGATATCCTCCTGCAGCGGCTTGTCCGCCAGCTGCGCCACCAGGATCTGCAAGTCGTCCCAGTGCGGCAGCTCGTGCCGCGGCACGCCCATGGCCGTCATGGGGCCGTGCGCGCCATGCGACTTCAGGCCGTCGCGGGCGAGTTCGTGGATGAAGGCGACGGTGGGTTCTTCCGCGGTCGGCTCGGCGCTGGGGGCCTTGTCGTCGTCGTCGTGAAAGGCCTTCGGACCCGGCCCCTCCTCGCCGACCTCAGCGGCCGAGAACTTCTTGTGCGTGCCGTCGCAGAAGGGTTGGTCACCCGTGTGTTTGCAGACGCAAAGGTAGGCGTCCCCGTCCTCCTCGGCGACGAACTTCTTCGGCGTGATGTCTGTGCTCTTGTGCGAACCGTCGCAGAAAGGCTGGTTCGCCGAACGCCCGCAGCGGCACCAGTAATAGGCCTTGCCCTTCTCGAGGGCGACTTTCTGCGGCTTGTTGTCGGCAACGACCGGCCTGGACATTTCGACTACTCCCATTCGATCAATTGCAGACACTATAAACGAGACCTTGCCACCGCCCTGTAACCCGCTCTCAGGGTGCCCTTACCTGGCCATACAGGCGGCTCGGCCGGGTGCGTCAGGGACGACTGTGGCGCCATTCGTTCGGTGTTCTTCCTGTCCACCGGCTGAAGGCACGGATAAACGAGCTGGAACTGCTATATCCCATCAGCCCGGCAATCTCGGCGACAGAGATGTTGGTGCCCTCCAGCAGCTGCCCGCTCAAGGTCCGCCGCACCTTGTCGAGCTCGAGCCGGAAGCCGGTCCCTTCAGCTTTCAGCCGGCGGCGCAGAGTGTGCCTGTTCAGCCCCATGTTTCGGGCAGTGGCCTGCGCAGAACAAACGCCTTCCAGCAAGTCCAGCTGCAGCTGTCGGGAAAGTGCTTCAACGAGTTGCAAATGGCGCAGGCGGCGCGATTCCGCAGCCTCGAGCTCGAAATGCCTCAACATCAGTTTGTCAGCAGAAGAAACGGGTTGCTGGAGCCATTCGCTCGAAAATGCGACAGCGCTTTTTTCCGCATTGAACTGGGGCATGGACCCGAAGAGGTTGCGGTAAGGCGCGGTGCTGGCAGGTCGACGGCGCGAGAGGAGCACCTGGCTCGGCCGCCATGCCGGACCGCACAGCCTGCGCATGAGGCCGAAGGCAAAAGCGATGGTCAGGTCGTGGATCTGGTCCATGGCTTTCGCACCCGGCTGGATCACGGTATAGCCCAGCAACGTCAGCTTCGGTCCGACGCACAGGCTTATCTCACCGCCCTCATCGTGCAAGTCGAAATAGTCAGTCAGCTTGGCCAGGGCCGTCTCGACATCTGCACACACCCGTACGACGTATCCCGCAATACCGAGGTGAGACGGCTCGGCGCTCCGGCCCAACAGGAGACCGAAGTGGTCGCATTGTGTCGCTTCGACACACTCGGCAAGGAGGTAACTGAGTTTGAGGTACGAAATCTTGTGGTCCGGATCCGCAAAATGCGTCATTTCCAGGCCGCTGCGTTCGAATACAGGCTGGGGGTCGACACCATGCGCCTGCAGCAACGCGGGAATGTTCATCAGCACACCCACCCGTGTGCTGCGTTCTTTGCCACCAGGGCGTGCTTGTTTCACGGTTGTCGACTGACTTACCTGACCGGACCTCTGCTCTGCCCGGATTGTATATTCTTTGCTCAAAAATGGTAATCGGCCCCGAGGGGGCTGGGGTACGCTCCTCCCACGCCTTGCATCGAATACAAGCTGGGAGATCAGCACATGAAGAAATCACTTTTGGGCCTCGCGCTCGCGGCCCTTGGCACCACTGCATTGATGAACAGCAACCCCGTCAATGCTGCGGAGAACGACTTCGACGCGCTTCCGGATGCCGTGCAGGCCTATATCTTCGGCTATCCGCTGGTCACCATGGAAATGACCCGCCGGGTGATGACCAACGTCGAGACCGCCGCAGGAACACGGGCGCCCATGGGGCATTTTGCGCGAATTCGCGCCTACCCCACCGCGGAGTTCAAGGATGTAACAGCGCCCAATGCAGATACCCTGTACACCACGGCGTGGGTGGATGTCAGCGAGGAGCCTTGGGTCCTTAGCCTGCCTGATGCCGATGGCCGCTATTACCTGTTCCCGATGCTCGACGGCTGGACCAACGTATTCCAGGTTCCCGGCAAGCGCACCACAGGCACCGCCAAGCAAACCTACGCCATCACCGGTCCGGGCTGGACAGGCACCCTGCCCCCGGGTGTGGAAGAGTACAAGTCGCCTACCTCGATCGTCTGGTTGCTGGGTCGCATTTATTGCACCGGTACGCCGGAGGACTACGCAGCGGTGCACAAGCTGCAAGATGAAGTTTCGATCGTACCGTTGAGCGCCTATGGCAAGCCTTACACACCGCCTGCCGGCAAGGTCGACGCCACTATCGACATGAAAACCGCTGTGCGGGAACAGGTGAACGCGATGAGTACGGACGAGTACTTCACGCTGCTCGCCAAGTTAATGGTCGATAATCCCGCGGCCGGCGATGACAAGCCGATGCTCGAGAAAATGGCAAAAATGGGCTTCGTGGTCGGGCAGCCCTTTGACAGCAGCAAGCTCGACGCGGCATCGCAGGCCGCCCTGGCCAAAGTGCCTGAGCTGGCTAACGAGCACATCATGGGCCACATGCAGGGCGGCATCGCCGTCGGCGACATGAAGCTTGAGAACGGCTGGGGCTTTACCGTCAAGACCGGCCTCTATGGCACCAATTACCTGCAGCGCGCATTCATAACGGCCATCGGCCTCGGCGCGAACCGCCCCCAGGATGCGGTCTACCCCACATCCGAAGGCCCGAGCCCAGGCGCTTCCTACAGCGGCGACAAGAACTACGTCATGCGCTTTGAGAAGGGCGCACTGCCTCCGGTCAACGGCTTCTGGTCGTTGACCATGTACGACGAAGACTATTTCTTCGTGGCCAACCCGATTAATCGGCAGAGCATCAGCGCGCGGCAGAACCTGAAGCCGAATCCCGACGGCTCCGTGTCTCTGTACATCCAGAACGCAAGCCCCGGCGCCGACAAGGAATCAAACTGGTTGCCGGCGCCAAAGGGGAAATTCATCCTGATGCTGCGCATGTACTGGCCCAAGGACACCCCGCCTTCGATCATCGATGGCAGCTGGGTGATCCCGCCAGTCGAGGTTGTTGAATAGCACCACCTGCCGGCAAGCGATGCTTGCGGCCATTTCTTCCCCAAGGAATTCGGAATAATGAGAATCGCAAGAAATCTGTCACTGGTTGCCCTCGTGGCCTTCGCTGCTGCGGCTTGTGCGGCTGGGCAAGGAACGGCGCCGGCTGAAGCTCCGCCCGCAGCCGAGGCCATCGAGGGGCTTTCGCTCTCGGCAACCCAGGTCGATACCATCACCGCCGTTGTGGAGGCTATCGACTACGATACGCGCGAAGTCACACTGGTCGACGACATGGGTGACGTAGTGACGTTGACCGCAGGCGAAGGCGTGCGAAACCTGAACCAGGTTTCGGTCGGTGACGTGCTGATCGCTGAACACGTCGAAAATATCACGGTCGAGGTGTTCAAGGGCGATGGCCGCGGCGCAGAACAGGCGGAGATGTTTTCCGCGGCCCGGGCGGAAGAAGGCGAGATGCCCGGCGGCGTCGCCATAGAATCTGTCGTCGTCGTTGCCGTAGTGAAGGCAATCAACCTCGATGACAACACCTTTGTCCTGGAGGGCCCTGACGGCAGCCTGCAGGAATACCAGGCGATGAATCCCGACAACCTCAGGCGAGCCGAGGTGGGTGACATCGTGGCAATCACGATGACCGAGTCACTGGCGATCGCGGTCGAAAAATCCGAATAAGCCAGTTAGCGCGAGTCCGAATCGAAGGGCCCTCATCGAGGGCCCTTATTTTGTCCACTCACTCCCACTCGATCGTCGCCGGCGGCTTGCCCGAGATGTCGTAGGTCACGCGTGAAATGCCAGCGATCTCGTTGATGATGCGCCGACCGACAAGGTCGAGAAACTCGTACGGCAGGTGCGCCCAGCGCGCCGTCATGAAGTCGATGGTTTCCACCGCGCGCAGCGCCACCACGTAGTCGTAGCGCCGCCCGTCGCCCATGACGCCGACGGACCGCACCGGCAGGAACACGGCGAAGGCCTGGCTCACCTTGTCGTACAGGTCGTGGTTGCGCAGCTCGCTGATGAAGATGTCGTCCGCCTGCCGCAGCAGGTCGGCGTACTCTTTTTTCACCTCGCCGAGGATGCGCACGCCGAGGCCCGGACCGGGGAAAGGATGCCGGTACACCATGTCCCACGGCAGGCCGAGCTCGAGGCCGATCTTGCGCACTTCGTCCTTGAACAGCTCCCGCAGCGGTTCCACCAGCTGCATGCGCATGCGCTCCGGCAGGCCGCCGACGTTGTGGTGTGACTTGATGACGTGCGCCTTGCCGGTGCTGGCGCCGGCCGACTCGATGACATCCGGGTAGATGGTGCCCTGGGCCAGCCAGTCGATGTCCTTGAGCTGCTGCGCCTGTTCCTCGAACACCTCGATGAACAAGCCGCCGATGATCTTGCGCTTTTCTTCCGGGTCGTTGACGCCGGCGAGCGCGGCGAGGAAGCGCTCCTCGGCATCGACGCGGATGACCTTGATGCCCATGTGCCTGGCGAAGGTCGCCATCACCTGGTCGCCCTCGCCGAGCCGCAGCAGGCCGTGATCGACGAACACGCACACCAGCTGGTCCCCGATCGCCCGGTGCAGCAACGCGGCCACCACCGAGGAATCCACGCCACCGGAAAGCCCGAGCAGCACCTTGTCGCCGCCGACCTGCTGGCGCACGCGCGCAATGGCGTCGTCGACGATGTTGCCGGCGTTCCAGTCGCTGGCGCAGCCACAGATGTCGTGCACGAAACGGGACAGGATGCGCGCGCCCTGGCGCGTGTGGGTCACTTCCGGGTGGAACTGCAGGCCGTAAAAACGCCGCCCGTCGTCCGCCATGCCCGCCAGCGGCGCGCTGTCGGTGCCGGCCACGGCGATGAAGCCCGGCGGCAGGGCCTCGACACGGTCGCCGTGGCTCATCCACACGTCCAGCAGCGGCGTGCCGTCGGCATCCTCGTGGTCCTCGATGTCGTCCAGCAGGCTGCAGCCGCCCGTTACCTTGACCCGCGCGTAACCGAACTCCCGGTGCAGTGAATTGGCCACCTCGCCGCCGAGCTGCGCCGCCATGGTCTGCATGCCGTAGCAGATGCCCAGCACCGGGACGCCGAGCTCGAACACGGTCTCCGCCGCCCGCGGACCCTCCTCGATGGTCACCGATTCCGGCCCGCCGGAGAGAATGATCCCGGCGGGGGCGAAATTGCGGATCTCGTCGCCGGGGCAGTCCCAGGCGCGGATCTCGCTGTAGACGCCCGCCTCGCGCACGCGGCGCGCGATCAGCTGGGTGTACTGCGAGCCGAAATCGAGGATCAGGATGCGCTGCGCATGGATGTCGGTGCTCATCAGGCCCGCCTGTTCAGTCGACGCGATAGTTGGGCGCTTCCTTGGTGATCGCCACGTCGTGGACATGACTCTCGCGAACGCCGGCGTTGGTGATGCGCACGAACTTCGGCCGGCTGCGCATCTCCTCGATGGTGCGGCAACCGGTGTAGCCCATGGCGGCGCGCAGGCCGCCCGCCAGCTGGTGCACGATCTGGAGCACGCTGCCCTTGTAAGGCACCCGTCCCTCGATCCCTTCCGGGACCAGCTTCTCGACCGAGTCGGTGGCGTCCTGGAAATAGCGGTCCTTGGAGCCGTTGCGCTGCGACATGGCGCTCAGCGATCCCATCCCGCGGTAGGCCTTGTAGGAACGGCCCTGGTACAGCTCCACCTCGCCGGGGGACTCCTCGGTGCCGGCGAACAGGCTGCCCACCATGATGCTGTGGGCGCCGGCGACAATGGCCTTGGCCATGTCGCCGGAATAGCGGATGCCGCCATCCGCGATCACGGGCACGCCTGTGCCCGCCAGCGCCGCCGCCACGTTCGCCACCGCGGTGACCTGGGGCACGCCGACGCCGGCGACGATACGCGTGGTGCAGATGCTGCCGGGGCCGATCCCGACCTTGACCCCGTCCGCGCCGGCCTCGACCAGGGCCCTGGCCGCGTCGGCAGTGACGATGTTGCCGCCGATGACCTGGATGTGCGGGAAAGCCTTTTTCACCAGGCGCACCCGCTCCAGCACGCCGCGCGAATGGCCGTGCGCCGTATCGACGACGATGACATCGACGCCGGACGCGGCCAGCGCCTCCACGCGCTCGTCGGTGTCGGCGCTGCCGCCGACCGCCGCCGCCACGCGCAGCGCGCCGCGCTCATCCTTGCAGGCGTAAGGGAAATCAGTGGCCTTCTGGAAGTCCTTGGCCGTGATCATGCCCGTGAGGCGATCGTTCTCGTCGACGATCAGCACCTTCTCGATGCGGTGCTTGTGCAGCAGTTGCAGCACCTCGTCCTTGGCCGAGCCGTCGCGCACCGTCACCAGTCGCTCGCGCGGTGTCATGACCTCGGACACGGGCAGGTCGAGGCGCGTCTCGAAACGCAGGTCGCGGTTAGTGACGATGCCGGCGATGCGGCCGCCATCCACGACCGGAACCCCGGAGATGCCCTTGGCCCGCGTCAGGTCCAGCACCTCGCGGATGGTCTTGTCGGGCGCCACCGTAATCGGGTCGTTGATGATGCCGCTTTCGTATTTCTTCACCCGGCGCACTTCGCGCGCTTGGGCCTCGGCGGTCATGTTCTTGTGAATGACGCCGATGCCGCCCTCCTGGGCCAGCGCGATGGCGAGCCGGGCTTCGGTCACGGTATCCATGGCCGCGGAGATGATCGGCAGCTGCAGTTCGATGTCCCGGGTCAGGCGGGTCGCCAGGCTCACGTCGCGCGGCAGCACGTCCGAGTAGGCGGGCTCGAGCAGGACGTCGTCGAAGGTGAGGGCTTCCTGGATCAGGCGCATAGGGTGTCCCTCGAAGCTTGGGAGTGTAAACCGGCCATTCTACGCGCCGTGCCGACAGGGGTAAATCTCGGGGTATCATGCCGGCATGAGCAGCGAGGATTTCGAGCTGCCGGAACGGGATGTCTGGACGGTGGCACGCCTCAACCGGGAGGTGCGGCTGCTGCTCGAGACCGGCCTGCCGGCACTTTGGATCGAGGGCGAGGTCTCCAACCTGGCCCGCCCGGCATCCGGCCACGTGTATTTCTCGCTCAAGGACGAGGCCGCCCAGGTGCGCTGCGTGATGTGGCGCTCCACCGCGCTCAAGCTGGCGGTCAGCCCGCGCAACGGCATGCAGCTGCTGCTGCGCGCCCGCCTGACCGTCTACGAGCCGCGCGGCGAATACCAGCTTGTCACGGAGTATGCCGAGGAGGCTGGCGAGGGCGCGCTGCGGCGCCGCTTCGAGGCGCTGAAAGCAAAACTGCTCGACGAGGGCCTGTTCGCCGAGAGCGCCAAGCGCCCGCTGCCAAGGCTGCCCCGGCGGATCGGGGTCATCACCTCCCCGAGCGGGGCCGCCGTGCGCGACATCCTGCACGTCCTCAGGCGCCGCTTCCCGGCAGTCCCGGTGATCATTTATCCCACTCCCGTGCAGGGCGACGGCGCCGCGGCGAAGATCGCGGCCGCGCTGGCCACGGCCTCGCAACGGGCCGAGTGCGACGTGCTGATCCTCGCCCGCGGCGGCGGCTCGCTCGAAGACCTGTGGAGCTTCAACGAGGAAGTGGTGGCGCGGGCGATTCGTGCCAGCGACATACCCGTGGTGTCCGGCATCGGTCACGAAGTCGACTTCACCATCGCAGACTTCGCCGCGGACCTGCGCGCGCCGACGCCGTCCGGCGCCGCGGAGCTGGTGGTGCCCGACGCCCTGGAATGGCTGCGGCGGCTCAACAAGGATGCCGGGCGGCTGCGCAACGCCATGAGCCGCCAGCTGGGCACGCTGGCGCAGAAGCTGGACTGGCAGCGCCGCCGGCTGGCGGTGGCCCATCCGGGGCAGCGCCTCCGCCAGCACCACCAGCGGCTGGACGAGCTCGAGGGACGCCTCAGGCGCGCCATCGACAGCGCCATCGCTACGCGGCAACGCCGTCTCGCACATGCCGGCGCGGTGCTGGTGGCCCAGTCGCCGGCGCGCCGCGTCCAGGCCACGCGGGAGCGCGTAGACAGCCTGCAGCAGCGCCTGCGCACGAGCGCGCGTTATCGCCTGCAGTCCCTGCGCTCGCGCGTCGACGCCTCGGGACATGCGCTGCACACCGTCAGCCCCCTGGCGACACTGGAACGGGGCTACGCCATCGCCACCGATCCGCGCGACGGGACCATCCTGCGCGACGCGCGGCAGCTCGCCGCAGGCGACCGCATCGAGTTGCGCCTGGCGCGCGGCCAGGTCGAAGCCGAAGTCACCACCACGCACGACGACCCGCCCAGGAAATCGTCCTAGACACTGCCGGCCGCTGCGCGCTGCGGCACAGGCCCGGTCGGGGACGCTGTGAATACGTCCCTGTACGCTCGCTCGCACACGTCCCTGTGTGCGAGCGCCCCGAACCGGCCTGTGCCACATCACGCAGCTGCAGCGGTGGCAGCAGACGCGTCCGAGCTGCCGCGTCGGGCTGCGCGGCGGTCGGCTCGGAGTGCGGGAGGGACTCGCGCCAATCCTGCGCGTGGCGCTCGCGCACAGGACGTGCGCGAGCGAGCCTACAGGGACGTATTTACGGCGTCCACGCGCAGGATTGGCGCGGGTCCCTGCCCCCGGGGGGTCAAGCGCGGTCGAAGTAGCGCGCGATCACCGGCCGGAATCCGTCCATGTCGACCAGGAACGAATCGTGCCCCTGGATGGACGGCAGGGCCACGAAGTCGACCTCGCGGCCTTCGCGCTCCAGGCACTCGGCGAGCTGCTCCTGCTCGTGCAGCGGGAACAGGAAGTCCGTCTCGACGCCGACCACCAGCGCGCGCTTGATGCCCGGCTTGGCCAGCTCGGTGGCGACGCAGCCGCTGTGCTCGGCGACGTCGAACAGGTCCATGGCGCGCGACAGGTAGAGATAGCAATTCGGGTCGAACTGGCCGATGAACTTGTTGGCATGATGCTCGAGGTAGGACTCGACCTCGAAATCGACGCCGAACTGGTCGCCGGCATCGTGCTCGCCGCCGGCGCGCTCGCGGCCGAAGCGCTGGTCCCATTCCTCGGCCGAGCGGTAGGTGATCATGCCGAGCTTGCGCGCCAGGCGCATGCCCCGCAGCGGCGGCTTCTCAGCCGGGTAGTTCCCGCCGAGCCAGTCGGGATCCGAGCGGATCATCTCGCGCTGCAGTGAGCGCAGGGCGATGGCGAATGCCGTGGCCCGGGCCGCGGAAGAGATCGCTACCAGCCCGCGGCTCATGTCGGGATAGAGCACGCAGAAGGCCAGCGCCGACATGCCCCCGAGGGAAGGTCCGACGACGGTGTGCAGTTGTCGGATACCGAGGTGCCGCACCACCTCGCGTCCTGCCACTGCGACGTCCTCGATGGTGAGCACCGGGAAACTGAGGCGGTACGGCTCGCCCGTGCGCGGGTCGATGGAGGCCGGCCCGGTGCTGCCGAAACAGCTGCCGAGCGAGTTGACGCAGATGACGAAGTAATTGCGGGTGTCGATCGGGCGGCCGAGGCCGACCATGTCCTCCCACCAGCCGGGCGAGGTGTCCTCTGGCGATGAGGCGGCATGCGCCGACGGCGACAGGCCGGTGAAGAGCAACACGGCGTTGGAGCCGTCCTCGTTCAACTCGCCCCAGGTCTCGTAGGCGATATCGACCCGCGGCAGCACGCCGCCGCGGTGCATGCGGAAGGGTTGCTCCAGGCGCACGAAGCGACGCGCGCCGGACGCTGCACGCGCCTCGGTCGGGGTGAATGCGGGCGGCTTGATGATCTTGCTCCCTGGCTCCATGGCGGGCTCCTTCGCGCCCTCAGCGACGCTTCTTGACGTGTCGCATGAGGCGCTCGCGTTTTCTTTGCTGCCGCGGTGTCAGCGGGTTGCGGCGGCCGGCGTAAGGGTTCTCGCCCGAGCGCAACTCGATGCGCACCGGGGTCCCCTGCAGCCGGAAGGCCTTGCGGTAGATATTGGCAAGGTAGCGGCGGTAGCTGTCGGGCAGCAACTCCGCCTGCGTCCCGTGCACCACGATGACCGGCGGATTGCGGCCGCCCTGGTGGGCATAGCGCAGCTTGATGCGGCGGCCGCGCGAGATCGGCGGCTGGTGCGCGCTCACGGCGTCCTGCAGCACGCGCGTGAGCTCGGGCGTCGGCAGGTCGCGGTGCGCGGCCTCGTGGCTGGCGTCGACCAGCCCGAACAGGTCACCCACGCCGGTGCCGTGCAGCGCCGAAATGAACTGCACCGGCGCATAATCGAGGAACGGCAGCTTGAGTTCCAGCTGGCGGCGCACGTTATCGCGCTGGTCGGGCGGCAGGCCGTCCCACTTGTTCACGGCGATGACCATGGCGCGGCCACGTTCGGCAGCCAGCCCGAGCAGGCTCGCATCCTGGTCAGTGACGCCCTCGCGCGCATCCAGCACCGCGATCACGACGGACGCCGCGTCGATGGCCCCGAGCGTCTTGATCACGCTGAACTTCTCGACTGCCTCGGACACCCGGGAGCGGCGTCGCACACCGGCGGTGTCGACCAGCAGGTAGCGCCGGCCGTCCCGCACGAACGGCACTTCCACCGCATCGCGCGTCGTGCCAGGCAGGTCGTAGGCCACCAGGCGATCCTCACCGATCATGCGGTTGATGAGCGTGGACTTGCCGACGTTGGGCCGGCCGATGACGGCCACGCGCACGCCCTGCTCCGGCGCGGCGTCAGCCTCTTCGTCGACCGGGAACGGCTCCAGCACGGCCTCCATCAGGGCACGCACGTTGTCGCCGTGCGCCGAGGAAATCACTGCCGGCTCGCCCAGGCCGAGGCGGTGAAACTCGGCGCCGACCACCGCCGTGTCCTGGCCTTCGGCCTTGTTCACTACCAGGCGCACGGCACGGCCGCGCCGGCGCAGCATCGTCGCCACCTGTTCGTCGGCGGCGGTGAGTCCTTCGCGCGCGTCCACCAGGAAAAGCACGGCATCCGCTTCGTCCAGGGCGTGCAGCGTCTGGCGCGCCATCAGCCCATCGAGTTCGTCCTTGGTGCCGCTGAGCCCGCCCGTGTCCACCACGATGTAGGGCACCGGGCCGACGCGTCCGAAACCGTACTGGCGATCCCGGGTCAGCCCCGGCAGGTCCGCGACGAGCGCATCCCGCGTCCGGGTGAGGAAGTTGAACAGCGTGGACTTGCCGACGTTCGGCCTGCCCACCAGCGCGACGACGGGAAGCATGGGGATCGAGGCCTCAGCCCCGGGGCTCCGCGCGCAGGGCGTAAACCCGATCGTTCTCGTCCTGTGCGACCAAGAGCTCGCCGGCGCTGACCGGCGCCGCCACAAAGGCCGACTTGCCGGCGCGGTGACGCGCCTGCAATGTGCCGGTGACCGGATCCAGCCAGTGCAGCCAGCCCTCGAAATCACCCACCACCACGCTGCGGGCGACGGGCGTCGGCGCCGTCACGCGCCGCAGGCGCAAGCTATCCTGGCGCCACAATTCGCCGCCGCTGGACCGGTTCAGGGCGATCACAGTGTCCTCGGCTTCCGTGACGTATACCGTGGTCCAGTCGACGCCCAGCCCCGCGTGACTCGACATGTCGTTGAACCACAGCACCTGGCCGCTCTCCAGGGCCAGGTTGGCGATGCGGCCGCGATAGCCGACCACGTACACGTCCTGGCCGATCACCTGCGGCGTGGCATCGAGATCCATGAGCCGCTCGATCTCCGTGCGGCCGCGCCCGACCGAGAGCGTCTGTTCCCAGCGCGGCTCACCGTCGCGCAAGGCGAAAGCAGCCACCTTGCCATTGTCGAAAGCCGTCACGACCAGGTTGCCGGCTATCACCGGCGCCGCGGTGCCGCGCAAAGAGAGCCGCGGCGGCCGCTCCTCGGCGGTCCACAGCCGGCGCCCTGTCTCCGGCGCCAGCGCATACAGGCGGCCGTCCACCGTGCGCACGATCACCGCCGTCGGGCTGAGCGCCGGCGCCGCCAGCACTTCACCCGACAGCTGCTCCTGCCAGCGCAGCGAGCCATCCGCGGCATCGAGCGCCGCCACTACGCCATCACTGGAGCCGACCACCACCAGGCCCTGGCCGACGGCCGGGCCGGCCGACAGCTCGAGCTCGGTCTCACTGGTCCAGCGGCGCTCCCCGGTCTCGAGGTCCAGCGCGTGCACCTCGCCGTCACGCCCGGCAACAAACACCCGCGCGCCCTGCACCGCCGGGCGCAGCGCCAATCCCAAATCCTCGGATCCGGATCCGGCCTTGTATTCCCAAGCCTGGCGCACCGCAAAGGTGGGCTCGAAGTCCGTCAGCTCGGCCGGCTGCTCGACTGGAGAGTCCTTGCTGCCGAATATGCCGCAACCGCCGAGGCACAGCAGCGCGACACAACCCAGCCAGGCCGCGGGAAGCCTCCTCACGAAGCGTCGCTCCCCGCGGCGGGCGTGCCGCCGAGCGCCTCGAGCTTCAACTGCACGTGCGCCTCGTCGATGATGCCGGCGTGCTCGGCCGCGCCCTCGAGCGCCGCCTCGTAGGCCGCGCGTGCTCCCGCCGTGTCGCCCTGGGCGGCCAGTATGTCGCCCTCGACCTCGCGCAGCGGCGCCACGAACACGCCCGGCTCGCCGCCACGCGCCATCTCGAGCGCACGCTCGTGCTCGCCCGCAGCCAGCAGCACGCGCGCCAGGCGCAGGCGCGCGATCAGCCTGAGCTGGGGATCGTCGGCGCCGTCCAGCACCTGCTGCAACTGGTCGGCCGCAGTGGCAAACTCCCCGGCCCGCGCCAGCGCGCCGGCCAGCGCGAAGCGGCCGTGCTGCAGGTAGGGCGAACCGCCGTGGGCGGATTCGAGCCGCTCCACCCCGACGCGGATCTCCTCGATGCGCTCTTCCATGGCCGCTTCGGCAATCACCGCGTAGATGGCCGAAGCCTGCTCGGCACGCTGCAACTGGTAACCCTGCCACCAGTTCCAGCCCGCCAGGGCCAGCACACCGCCGCCCACGCCGACGATGATCCAGGCGCCGTTTTCCTTCCACCACTGGCGGATACGGTCGACCTGTTCGCGTTCAGTCAAGTAATCGTCCACTTTGCTCTCCGTCGCCGGTCCCTTGCCCGGCGGTCAATTCCGTCAGCCGCGGTGTTCCACGACACTCTTTGCGAGATAGCTGCCCAACGTCTCGCGATCCATGACCTGCTGCGCATCCACGCTGCGCAACGGCTTGAACACGACCTGGCCCGCGGCCAGCTCCTCCTCACCGAGAATCAGTGCCGCAGCGGCGCCGCTGCGATCGGCTTTTTTCATCGCCGACTTGAGCGATCCGCTGCCGCAATGCACCTGCAGTCGCAGGCCCGTGATCTCGTCGCGCAGTTGTTCCGCCAGCGCCAGCCCTGCCGACTGCGCCTTCTCGCCGAGCGGCACCAGGTAGGCGTGCGGGCCGGCGTCCTGCGGGGCGTGCCCGGCGACCAGTTCCACCAGTCGCTCCATGCCCAGCGCCCAGCCGATCGCCGGCGTGGGCCGGCCACCGAGCTGCTCTACCAGCGTGTCGTAGCGCCCGCCGCTGCAGACCGCGGCCTGCGCGCCGAGCCGATCGGTCAGCCACTCGAACACGGTGCGGCTGTAATAGTCGAGCCCGCGCACCAGGCGCGGGTTCACGCGGTAAGCCACGCCCGCGGCATGCAGCGTCGCCTTGAGCTGCTCGAAATGCTCCGCGGACTCGGCGTCGAGGTGCTCCGTGAGCACCGGCGCCGCCGCGATCACCGCCTGCATCTCGGGATTCTTGCTGTCGAGGATGCGCAACGGGTTCTGGCCCAGGCGCCGGACACTGTCCTCGTCCAGGGCGTCGCGGTGGTCGCTGAAATACTCCACCAGCAGCTCGCGATAAGCCTGCCGGGACGCGCTGGTCCCGAGCGAGTTGAGCTCGAGCTGGAGGCCTTCCAGGCCGAGCGCACGCCACAGGCGCGCCGACATGAGGATGAGCTCCGCATCGATGTCCGGCCCCGGGAAACCCAGCGCCTCGGCTCCCAGCTGGTGAAACTGCCGGTAGCGGCCCTTTTGCGGCCGCTCGTAGCGGAACATGGGCCCGGCGTACCAGAGCCGCTGCTGCTGGTTGTGCACCATGCCGTTGCTGATCGCGGCGCGCACGCAACTCGCCGTCGCCTCGGGCCGCAGGCTGAGGCTGTCGCCGTTGCGATCCGTGAAGGTGTACATCTCCTTTTCGACGATGTCTGTGACCTCGCCGATGGAGCGGCTGAACAGCTCGGTGCGCTCCACGATGGGCACGCGCAGCTCGTGGTAGCCGTAGGCCTGGAAAATCTCGCGTGCACAGGCCTCCACCCACTGCCACGTCGGCGTGGCCTCGGGCAGGATGTCGTTCATGCCCCGGATGGGCTGGATCGCCTGCGCCACGATGCCTCCCGCGTCAGCCCGTGCCGCCGCCGACGGTCAGGCGCGCGGTGCCGTCGCGACCCGCCGCAGGACGCACCGCCACGGGGGTGTCATCCACGGTGAGCCGCACGCCCTCGGCGTTGCCCAGGAAGACCTCGACGGGCGCCACGCCACGCAGGCGCGAGACATCCCCGGCGCGGTACAGCCGGTATGCCAGCCGGGTGCCGCGGGCATCGTTGATCTCGACCCAGCAGTCCTCGGCGAACTCGAAGCGCAACTCGACGGTGACCGGCATCTCCAGCGCAGCAGCGCCCGCTCCGGCATCGGTCTCCACGGTCGGCAGCGACAGGAGCTGCTCGCCCGGCTCCGCCGCGGCGCTCAGTGAGGGCTGCGCCGTCGACTCGGGCGCGACTTCCTCCGCGGGAGCGACCGCTGCTGCTGCCGCCCCTGCCGTGGCCTCTGCCGTGACCTCTGCCGCGGCGGGCTGAGGCGCGGGCGCGGCCTCGGGTTCAACCTGCGGCAGCACGAGCTGCGCCGGCTCCGCCGCGGGCGGCGTCGCTTCCGCCAGGGGCTCGGGCGTGCCGGGCGGTCCCATGTACCACCAGGTGAACGCGATGGCGCCGACGACAAGCGCCACCGTCGCGACCCTGCCGCTCCACTCCGGCATCCCGCGCCGCGGGGGGCGGCCGGGCGGCAGCTCGGGGACGATATCGGCCGGGCGCGTCATCCCGGAAGCCGCCTCGTAGCCGGCAATCAGGGCTGTGGGCGGCAAGCCGAGCACGGCGGCTGCGCGCCGCAGGTAGCCGCGCACGAACACGGCGCCGCCGAAACCGGCGAACTCGTCGGCCTCGAGCGCGCGCAGGCGGTCTACGGGCAGGCACAGCTCGCCCGCCAGGCGCTCCAGCGTCCAGCCTGCCTGTTCACGTCCGAGTCGCAAGCACTCTCCTGCCGACGGGACCGGAACGGCCTCGATCTCGGGCTCGGCGCCGGTCTGTTGCGGGTCACTCATTGTCGAGCCTCCTCGACTCTTCCGACTCCGGGAACTCCTGCCGCAGCCGGCGCTCGTATTGCGCCGCCGCGTCGCTGTCCCCCGCCGCCAACTCGATGCGACGCGCCAGTTTCAGGCTCACGGGGGTGGCCGTAGCGACAGCCTCGTAGCGTTGCATGAACGCGCGCGCATTGAAGAACTCGCCCGCGGCGAGCTTGAGATCGGCCATCTGCAGCAGGGCCTCGGGATGGGTGCGGTTGACCTCGAGCGCGCGGCGGAAATACGCCTCGGCACCCTCGATGTCCGGGATTCCGCGGGCGCAGACGCCGGCATTAGTCAGCGCCACCTCGGGCGTCCGGTAAAAAGCGTTGCCGGCAGCGCGATTGAAGTACTCGATGCCGGCCTGGCGCTCGCCGCGACGACACAGGAAACCGCCGTAGTTGTTCAGCATGGAGGCGTCGTCCGGCGCCAGCTGCGCAGCGCGGCGCAGGTGGGAGCCGGCCCTGTCCATCTCGCCCACGCGCTCATAGAGCAGTCCCAGCGCAGCATGCGCCGAGGGGAAGCTCGGGTCCTGCTGCACGGCGCGCTCCAGCTTTTCCCGCGCATCCTGCAGGTTGCCGCGCTGCAGGTAGCTGATGCCGAGCTGGACGTTGAAGCGGGCCGCCTCCTTGTCGGACGCCGCCGGCGCGTCGCTCGTGCTGGTGCTGGTGCTGACGCAGCCGGTCACGAGCAAGGCGCCCGCGCAGACCAGGAACAGGCCGAACTTGTGCATCAGGATGCCCTCGCGGAAACGCTGACCAGCTTGGTGCCGAGGCGATAGCGCATGCGGTCGTTGACCTGGCCCGCCAGCTGGCCGCAGGCCGCGTCGATGTCGTCGCCCCGGGTGCGGCGGATGGTGGTGCGGATGCCTTTGCGCAGCAGGAAGTCCCGACAGCGCTCCACCACCGCATCGGGTGAGCGCTTGAACTCCGTCCCCGGGAAGGGATTGAAGGGGATCAGGTTGACCTTGGCCGGGCGGTGCGACAGCAGCTTCGCCAGGCGGCGCATGTCTTCCTCGCGATCGTTGACGCCGTCCAGCAGCACGTACTCGAAGGTAATGTGGCGCCCGGCACGGCGCTCGGCGTAACGCCAGCACGCCTCGAGCAGCTCGGCGATGGGGTGGCGGCGGTTGATCGGCACCAGCTCGTCGCGCAACGCATCGTCTGCCGCATGCAGCGAGACCGCGAGCGCCACGTTGCACTCTTCACCGAGCCGCTCCATCTGCGGCACCAGCCCGGAGGTGCTGACCGTCACGCGACGCCGCGACAAGCCGAAACCATAATCGTCCAGCAGCACCTGTATGGCCGGGACTACGTTGCGGTAGTTGGCCAGCGGCTCACCCATGCCCATGAACACGACATTGGTGACGATGCGGTCGCCGTCCGGCTGGTAGCCCAGCTCGCGGTTGGCCAGCCACACCTGGCCGACGATGTCGGCCGCCACGAGGTTGCGGTTGAAGCCCTGCTTGCCCGTGGCGCAAAAGGCGCAGTCCATGGCGCAGCCGACCTGGCTGGAGATGCACAGGGTGCCGCGCGCCGGCTCCGGGATGAACACCGTCTCGATGGCCTGGCCGCCGTCCATGGACAGCATCCACTTGCGGGTATCGTCCGCGGCATGGTGCAGCGAGCGGATCACCGGCACGCGGATCTCCGCGACCTGCGCCAGCTTCTCGCGCAGCGCCTTCGAGATGTCGGTCATGACCGCGAAATCGTCGGCTCCGAAACGGTACATCCAGCCCATGAGCTGGCGCGCGCGGAAGGGCTTCTCGCCGAGACCGACGAAAAACTCCTCCAGCCCCTCGCGGGACAGTCCCAGCAGGTTGACGCGCGCGTCGCTCATCGATGCTCCGGCGCCGGCCTCAGCGCGTCCGCGGACAGATGTCGGTGCCGGCGAAGAAGAAGGCGATCTCCTGTCGCGCCGTGTCCGCACCGTCGGAACCGTGCACCACGTTCTCCTCGATGCTGTCGGCGAAGTCGGCGCGGATGGTGCCGGGGTCGGCCTTCTTCGGGTCGGTGGCGCCCATGATCTCGCGGTGCTTGAGAATGGCGCCCTCGCCCTCCAGCACACTGACCATCACGGGACCGGAGGTCATGTAGGCGACCAGGTCATTGTAAAACGGGCGCTCGCGATGCACGGCGTAAAAAGCGCCGGCGTCGGCAGGCGAGAGGTGCGTCATGCGGGCCGCCACGATCTTGAGGCCGCCGGCCTCGAAGCGCCGGTACACCTCGCCAATGAGGTTCTTCTGCACGCCGTCGGGCTTGATGATGGAAAGAGTGCGTTCGATCGCCATGGGGTTCCCTTGCTTGAAGTCTGGATTCCGTACAAAACTCTTTGCAAAACCGCATCCTGCGGCCGCAAGCTCGCGCCCGCGTCAGCCGCGGGCGTAACGGAATATCTTAAGCCCCGGGCCCCGGGCGCACAATCAGACGCTGAAACTCTCGCCGCAGCCGCATTCGCCCTTGACGTTCGGATTGCGGAATCGGAACGCCTCGTTGAGGCCTTCCTTGACGAAATCGACCTCGGTGCCGTCGATCAGCTTGAGGTGCTCGGGAGCAACGAAAACCTGCACTTCGTGGTCCTGGAAAACCACGTCGTCCTTGTGGCTATCGTCAGCGTAGTCAACCACATAGGCCCAGCCCGAGCAGCCGGTGCGCTTCACGCCCAGGCGGATGCCCAGGCCGTTGCCGCGGCGCGCCAGGTAGTCCTTGACGCGGTTGGCGGCGGATTCGGTCAGCGTGATTGCCATCTCTCCTCTGTCCTCCTCGTGCTTGGTCCGGGCGCCCGTGCAAACACGGGCCCGGCGCCGGAATTATGCCTCGGTCGCGCCCGTCATGCAGGCGCGGTATGCGTCCTCGACCACCAGCAGGCTGCCCAGCTTATGGGCCGGGGCGTCCAGCAGCCGCGCCAGCGCATGCGGATCGACCCAGTCGAGCTCCACGGTGCGCCGCCCCTCGGCATGCTCCGCCACCCAGGAGGCGGCGGCGATGACATGGGGGCAGCCATAGGCGCGAAAGCGGCATTCGAGCACCTTGCCCTGGCGGACGCGCGCCTCGAATTCGACCCGGACGCCATGGCTAATGTTCCCCGCAGCGCCACGGCGCCGTTCCGACGGCGCGGCGAAGACCCGCCCGTGACGGGGCGCGCCCTCGAAGCGCCGGCGCACTTCCGCCGAGTAGTCGAGCTGGTCGGTGTTCATATTGCGGCCTCCTGCGCCTCGCTGCCGTCGGGACCGAGCGACCGCAGCCTCTGCACCTGCGTTCGCACGATCGCCGCGGCCCGATCCACGTCCTCGGCCGTGGTAAAGCGCCCGACGCTGAAGCGCAGCGAGCTCTGGGCGAGCTGGTCATCACGTCCCAGGGCACGCAAGACATAGGACGCCTCGCGGCTGGCCGACGTGCAGGCCGAGCCACTGGACACCGCGAGCTCGCGCAGGGCGAACAGCAGGCTCTCGCCCTCCACGCCCTCGAAGCAGACGTTGAGGATGCCGGCCACGCGGCGCTCCGGGTCGCCGTTGAGATGCACGCCGCCCAGGCTTGCGATCCCGTCCCACAGCCGGCGCCGCAGCTGCACCAGCCGCGCGGCCTCCGCGGCCTGCTCAGCGGTGGCGATGCGGAAGGCCTCGCCCATGCCGACGATCTGGTGCGTGGCCAGGGTGCCCGAGCGCATGCCCCACTCGTGGCCGCCGCCGTGGATCAGCGGCTCCAGCCGGCTCTTGGGGCTGCCGCGCAGGTACAGCGCGCCGATGCCCTTGGGGCCGTACACCTTGTGACCCGACAACGACAGCAGGTCGGCGCACAGCTCGTCCACCCGCAGCGGCAGCTTGCCGGCGGCCTGCGCCGCATCGATGTGAAACAGCACGCCCCGCTCGCGGCACAGTGCGCCGATGGCCGCGACGTCATTGATGGTGCCGATCTCGTTGTTGACGTACATCACCGACACCAGGACGGTGTCCGGCCGCAGCGCCGCCTCGACCTGCGCGGGACCAACGATCCCGCCCGGTCCCGGCGTCACATAGGTGACCTGCCACCCCTCTTTCTCCAGCTGGCGGCAGGTGTCCAGCACGGCCTTGTGCTCGGTGCGGCTGGTGACGATGTGGCGGCCGCGGTCGGCGTGGAAGCGCGCCGCGCCCTTGATGGCGAGGTTGTTCGATTCCGTGGCGCCGGAGGTCCATATGATCTCGGGCGGCACCGCCCCGAGCATGGCCGCGACGTCGCGCCGCGCGGCCTCGACCCGGTTGCGCGCCTCGCGCCCGGGGGCATGGGAGCTCGACGCCGGGTTGGCGAAACACCCGCCCGGCCCGAGACACTCGATCATGCGCTCGATCACGCGCGGATCGACCGGCGTGGTGGCGGCATAATCGAGGTAGATTGGCTTGCAGTCGTCGTTCATGGCGTATCCGGCCCGGCGTCGGGCGAGGTATACCTTAGCGCTTCCTGCGCCTCGCTGCCGGATGCAGGCATGCGACGGGGCTCCAGCGCGCTGAGAATGCCGCGCAGGATGCGCACCTCTTTCTCTTCCGGCATGGCCCGGTTGAACAGGCGACGCAGGCGCAACATGAGGTGGCGCGGATTGGCGGGATTGAGGAAGCCGGCGTCGACCAGGGTGCGCTCCAGGTGCTCGTAGAAGCGCTCCAGTTCCTCCGCCGGTGCCAGCGGATCGACCCGTTCCTGCTCCGGCGGCGCCTCGCCGAGGGCCGCGAGCCGCAGCTCATAGGCCACCACCTGCACCGCCATGGCGAGGTTGAGCGAGCTGTACTCGGGGTTGGTCGGGATGTGCAGCAGGGCGTGGCAGCGCGCCAGCTCCTCGTTGTTCAGGCCGCTGCTCTCGCGCCCGAACATCACCGCGGTCTCGCCGTGCGCGCTCTCGGCCAGCAGGCGCGGCGCCGCTTCACGCGGGGTCACCGCGGGCCAGGGCACCGCGCGCAGGCGGGCGCTCGCACCCACCACGAAACGGCAGCCGGCCAGCGCTTCCTCCAGCGTTGCGCACACCCGCGCCTGCTCGAGCACCGCGTCGGCCCCGGCCGCACGCGCGGTGGCCTCGGGGCTGGGGAACTCGCGCGGCGCGACCAGCGTCAGCCGATCCAGGCCCATGGTGCACATGGCCCGCGCCGTGGCCCCGATGTTGCCGGGATGGGTGGTGCCGACCAGGATGATGCGGACGGGGATGCTCATGGACGGGAAAAGCCTGCAGGCGACGGGGCGAATTGGTATTCTACCCGGCTGTTGGCGGAGAGTATCCAATGCATCCCTTGTTGAACATCGGCGTCCGCGCCGCGCGCCGCGCCGGCGACCTGATCATCCGGCACATCAACCAGCTCGACGCCATCAAGGTCGACACCAAGGGCCGCAACGATTTCGTCAGCGAAGTCGACCGCATGGCGGAAGACGACATCATCCAGACGGTGCGCCGCAGCTACCCGGATCACGCCTTCCTGGCCGAGGAAAGCGGCGCCAGCGGCGATGCCGAGTTCGTCTGGATCATCGACCCGCTGGACGGCACCACCAACTTCCTGCACGGCTTCCCCGTCTTTGCGGTGTCCATCGCCGTCATGCAGCGCGGACGGCTGGAGCACGGCGTGATCTACGACCCCATGCGCCAGGAATTGTTCACCTGCAGCCGCGGCACCGGCGCGACGGTGGACGGGCGCAAAATGCGCGTCAGCGATACGCGTGTGCTGGCCAGCTCGCTCATCGGCACCGGCTTCCCCTACAAGGAAGACCCGGAGTCCCTTGACCCCTACATGGCCATGCTGCGCGACGTCATCTGCCAGACCGCGGGGGCACGCCGCCCCGGCGCGGCGGCCCTCGACCTTGCCTATGTAGCAGCGGGCCGCCTGGACGGCTTCTGGGAAATCGGCCTGAACATCTGGGACATCGCCGCCGGCGCGTTGATGATCCAGGAGTGCGGCGGCATCGTCACCGACCTCGGCGGGCGTGACGGCTGGCAGCAGAGCGGCAACATCGTCGCCGGCAACCCGCGCATCCACGAGGCGCTGCTGAAGCTCATCGAGCCGCACCTGACGCCCGGCCTGCGGCGCTGAACCCGCCGGCCGCCTGGCCGGCCGGCTGCCTGCAAGACCTGTCCGCGGCCGGGGCATGACAGGGCCCTGCTCGCTTAGAAATCTTTATGCGCTCGCAGGGCCCTGTCATGCCCCGGCCGCTGCGCTGGTTGCCGGTCTGCCAGCCAGGTGCAGGCGGGCCAGGTTGCCGGAGGATACGCGGACAGGCCGCCGCAGTAGCGGCCGGGCCATTGCATGGTCCTTCGAGCGGCATAAGAATTCCAAGCGAGAAGGACCATGCGATGGCCTGGCCGCGGCGCCGGCCGCAATGGAACGGCTGCGGGGCCGGCCTGATCAGCTCGCGTCGGCCGGCTCCGGCGGTGCGAAATAGAGCAGCTTCCAGCCGCTCTCCGGCTTGAAGGGCTGCTCCTCGGAGAACAGCTGGAACAGGCCGTCGGGGTTCACGCCGCCGATGAGCACCCAGTACTCGCCCTGCTCGCCCAGCCGCTCGCGCATCTTGTCGAGGCCGTAGTTTTCGCTCAGGCGCGTGGTCTGCATGGTCCAGCCCTCGTCGAGGCGCTCGTGCAGCGTGCAGTAGTCCTCGCCATCGTCGAAGGCCGCGTGGCCGCGCTGCTGCAGCGTCATGCGCTTCGACTCCTTGCGCGACTCCTGGTGCGTGGCGAGCTGGAACGTGCGATGGCGCCCGAAGGCGCCCCCGCGGGCCTTGCACACCAGGGCGTTGTAGAAATCGTTCTCGGTGGCGCACAGCAGGTAGCTGAGGTGCTGCACCTCGAGTTCCTGTTCGGCGTGCTCCGACAGGATCTCGCCGTAGTAGGTGTCGATGTCGTCCATGCGCAAGGGCTTCAAATGGCTGTATGAGCCGTCCGTCACCAGCACGTTGACGTCCATCTTCTTGAGTGCCACGGCGAGGGCGTGCGTCCACGGCGTGGCGCCCACGATCAGCAAGCCGTTGGCGCGGCGCGCAGAGAGTTCGAGCCGGCGCGTAACGAAACCGATGGACAGGCCGTGCGCCAGCGCCGTCACCACGATCACCAGGAACACGATGGGCAGCAGCAGCTCGGCGTCCGGATGGCCGCCCTCGACCATCGCCGGGCCGAAGATACTCGCAGCCGCCGCGGCCACGATGCCGCGCGGCGCAATCCAGCCAAGCAGGAGCTTGTCCTGCTTGCGCATCGGCGCGCCGAGCGTCGCCAGCGCGATGGTCAGCGGTCGCACCAGGAACAGGATGGCCACGACGAACAGCACCAGGCGCCAGTCGAGCAGGCCGAGCTGGCTGAGTTCAAGCTGCGCCGGAATCACGATGAACAGCACCGACAACAGGATGATGCTGAGGTTTTCCTTGAAGTGCTGCAGCGCCTCGCGCTCGATGAGCTGCATGTTGCCGATGACGACGCCCATGATCGTCACGCTGAGCAGGCCGGCCTCGTGCTGCACCAGGTTGGTGGCCCAGTAGGCGGCCAGCACGAGCACCATCAGCAGCGGCGGCTTGAGATGTTCCGACACCCAGCCGCGCCGGAAGAACCACCCCACCAGCCATCCCCCCACGCCACCCGTCAGCGCGGCTGCAGCCAGCGCCGTGCCGAGGCTGAAAAAGGTCTCGCTCAGCTCGCCGCCGGCGACGGTGAAATACTGGAAGGTCAGCACGGCCAGCAGGACGCCGACGGGATCGTTCGCGATACCCTCCCACTTCAGCAGCGAGGCCGACTCCTTGTTGAGACGGGCCTGGCGGATCAGCGGGCCGATCACAGTGGGCCCGGTGACCACGAGAATGGCCCCAAGCACCCAGGCCACCGGCCAGCTCAGGCCGGCGATGTAATGTGCCGCGGCGCTGCCGAGGAGCCAGGCCAGCGGCGGCCCGAGCACGGTGAGACGGCCGATGCCGTGGCCTACGCGCTTGAGCTCGCCGAGCTTCAGCTCCATGGCGCCTTCGAAGAGGATGATGGCGACGCCGAGGCCGATCAGTTCCGTCAGCTCGCCCGGCGGCATGCCGAGCTGGATCACGCCGGTCACCGGGCCCAGCACGAAGCCGGCGGCAATGAGGATGACGATGCTGGGCAGCTTCAGGCGCCAGGCCAGCCACTGGCTGGCGAGCCCTACCAGCAGGATGAACAACAGCAGCGTGGCGCCATGCATGAGGAGGCTCCTTGCCGAAGCTCAGTCAGTCGCCCGGCCGGCCCGCCGCTTCCCGGTGACAGCCCGCCCGGGCTAGGGCATCACGCCGGATTCCTCGTCCTTGTCGGGCTGCGGCGGCAGCAGGTCCGTCGGGGTGACTTTCAGCGCGAGGGCCGTCTCGCTGGCGATGTAGATGGAGGAATAGGTGCCGACGAGGACGCCGACGATCAGAGCAATCGAGAAGCCGGCGATGGCCTCACCGCCCAGCACGTACAACGCAACCAGCACCAGCAGGGTCGTAACGCCGGTCATGATCGTGCGCGACAAGGTCTGGTTTAGCGAGGCGTTGATCACCTCCTCGGTCGTCTTGCGCCGCATCTTAAGCATGTTTTCGCGGATGCGATCGAAGATGACAATGGTGTCGTTGAGCGAGTAGCCGATCACCGCCAGCACGGCTGCCAGCACCGCCAGGTCTACAGTCAGCTGAATAATGGAGAAGAAGCCGACCGTCAGAATCACGTCATGTACCAGGGCGGCCACCGCGCCGACGGAAAACTTCCACTGGAAGCGGAAGGACACGTACGCGAGGATCATCAGGAGCGCGAACAGGGTCGCCATACCGCCGGCCTCGGCGAGTTCCTGGCCGACCTGGGCGCTGACGAACTCTGCACGCTGCAGTTCGGCGCCGGCGTCGATGGTGCGCAGGATCCGCATGATGTTCGCGCGCGTGGCCGCCAGGTCTTCGTTCTCGCTGGCCAGCAACTGGATCGACACCTCCCGCGAGCTGCCGAAGTGCTGCACAATGCTGCGCTCGATCCCGTCGGCCTCCAACGCGGCGCGGATCGGCTCGAGCTCGACCGTCTCGGGGAAGCCGGCTTCGATCACCACGCCACCGCGGAACTCGATGCCGAAGTTAAGGCCCCGGGTCGCCAGCGACGCGATGGAGATGACGATCAGGCCGAGCGAGACAGCGTACGCGATCTTGCGCACCTTGAAGAAGTCGATTTGCGACTCGATCTTGAAGAAGTCCATGGCGGCCGTCTCCTCAGATGGGCAGCGACTTGATACGGCGGCCGCCGTACAGCGCATTGACCACGGCGCGCGTCCCGACGATGGCCGTGAACATGGAAGTGATAATGCCGAGCGACAGCGTCACGGCGAAGCCTCGGATCGGGCCAGTGCCGAAAGTGAATAGCACCACGGCCGCGATCAGCGTCGTTATGTTCGCGTCGGCAATGGACGAGAAGGCCTTCTCGTAGCCGGCGTGAATGGCCGCCTGGGGCGAATTCCCGTTGCGCAACTCCTCGCGGATGCGCTCGAAGATCAGCACGTTGGCATCGACCGCCATGCCGACCGTCAGCACGATGCCGGCGATGCCGGGCAGGGTGAGCGAGGCCTGCAGCATGGACAAAAGCGCTACCACCAGCACCAGGTTAGCGAGCAGCGCCAGGTTGGCGATGAGCCCGAAGACACGGTAGTACAGCGCCATGAACACGACCACGGCGAGGAAACCGATGACCACGGCCTGAAGGCCGCGCTCGATGTTCTGCTGGCCGAGGCTCGGACCGATGGTGCGCTCCTCGACCTTGTAGATCGGTGCTGCCAGCGAGCCCGCGCGCAGCAGCAGCGCCAGGTCACGAGCCTCCAGCGGATCGAGGCCGGTGATCATGAAGCGATTCGAGAACACGCCCTGGATGGTGGCTACGCTGATGACCCGCTCCTCGGTACGCGTCACCTCCCGCGTCTCGCCCTCGCGCTCGACCAGGTCACGCTTCTGTTCGATGAAGACTACCGCCATGCGCTTCTGCAAGTTGGCGCGCGTGGTCTCGCCCATGCGGCGCGCCCCGCGGGCATCGAGATTCACAAACACCGCCGGCTGTCCTTCGTTGAAGCCGGCGGACGCATCGGTTAGCTGGTCGCCGGTCGCGATCACATCGCGCTGCAACAGCACGGGCTGCCCGTGGCGATCCCGGTACAGGGAGGAACCGATCGGGGCCCGACCGCGCTCGGCGGCCTCAAAGGCGTTATTGGCCTCGTCCACGAGTCGGAACTCGAGTGTCGCCGTGGCGCCGAGCACGCGTTCGGCCTGGGCGGGGTCCTGGATACCCGGCAGCTGCACTACGATACGGTCAGCACCCTGGCGCTGAACCACGGGCTCTGCCACGCCGAGCTCGTTGACCCGATTGCGCAGCGTTACGGTGTTCTGCTCGATGGCGAAGTCCTGTCGCTGTTGGATCAGTTCTTCGGTCATCCGGTACACCAGCTCGTAATCGCCGCCGGCCTCGCGCCGTGTGACATCCAGCTCGGGGTTGGTCTCGAAAATTATGTCCGCCGCCGCCTCGCGGTCGGCCTCGCTGGCCAGCACCACGCGCACAATTGCGTCGTCCCGCTGCACCGATTTGTAGCGAATACCGGCTTCGCGGAGCATGGCACGGAAATCCGTCTCAAAACGGTCCAGCGCCTGCGCGATCGCCGCATCCATGTCGACCTCGTACATGAAGTGAACGCCGCCGCGCAGGTCGAGGCCAAGACTCATCGGCTGCAATCCGAGATCGCGCAGGAAAGCCGGAGTCCTGGGCGCCAGGGTCAGCGCCACCACGAAGGTATCGCCGAGCTGCTCGCGGAGCAGGTCCAGCGAACGCAGCTGGTCCTCGACCGTCGGGAAGCGCACTGTAACGCGCCCCTCCTCGAGGTACGCGGGCGTATGGCTGATGCCACGCAGGTCCAGGATGCCGGTGACACGCTGCAGCGCAGTCTCGTCCAGCGGCTGCCCGGTTTCGGCCGACACCTGCACCGCGGGCGCGTCGCCATAGATGTTCGGCAGGGCGAATATCAGCCCGATCACGATCACCGCGATGACGAGCAGGTTCTTCCAGAGCGGAAAACGGTTGAGGACCACGGGACTATCCTGGCTGGGAGCTGATCAGACGGACTTGAAGGTGCCCTTGGGCAGGACGGCCACGACGGTCTGCCGCTGGATGCGCAACACCACGCCGTCGGCCACCTCGACCTTGAGGAACTGCTCGCCGGCTTCCTGTACGCGGCCGAGGATGCCGCCGCCGGTGACGACTTCGTCGCCGGCCTTGAGCTCGGAGACCATCTTGCGGTGTTCCTTGGCGCGCTTGGTCTGCGGCCGGATCAGCAGGAAGTAGAAGATGACGAAGATGAAAATCAGCGGCAGCAGGCTCATGAACATGTCGGGCTGCTGGGCGCCCGCTGCCTGCGCGTATGCGTTGGAGATGAAGAAATCCATCGTTGTAGTTCCCTGGTTTGCGCTGCCCGGCGAGGGGCAGGAGGTAAAACAGCGGGCTATTATGCCACGAAGCGCCGGGCGTGCCTCAGTCCTCGCGTTGGTCCTCGCCCTGCCGCAGGGCGTAGAAACCCCGGCGCCAGGCCGCAAACTCCCCCGCCTCGATGGCGGCCCGCATCTGGGCCATGAGGTCGAGGTAGTAATGGAGGTTGTGGATGGTGTTCAGGCGGGCCCCCAGGATCTCGTTGCAGCGCTCGAGGTGTCGCAGGTAGGCACGGCTGTAGTTGCGGCAGGTGTAGCAGGGGCATTCCGGGTCCAGCGGGCCGGTGTCGTCGCGGTGGCGGGCGTTGCGGATGCGCAGCGTGCCGTGGCGGGTGAACAGGTAGCCGTTACGCGCATGGCGCGTGGGCATGACGCAGTCGAACATGTCGATGCCCCGGGCCACCGACTCCACCAGGTCCTCCGGCGTGCCCACGCCCATGAGGTAGCGTGGCTGGTCCGGCGGCATGTGCGGCTCCACGGCGTCGAGCACGGCCTCGCGCTCCGCGGCCGGCTCGCCGACCGAGAGCCCGCCGAGCGCGTAACCGTCGAAACCGATCTCGACCAGCCCGGCCAGGGACTCGCGCCGCAGGTCCGCGTATATGCCGCCCTGCACGATGCCGAACAGGGCCGCGGGGCTGTCCCCGTGGGCCGTGCGACAGCGCGCGGCCCAGCGCATGGAGAGCTCCATGGACGCACGCGCCTCGTCCCCGGTGGCCGGGTAAGGCGTGCACTCGTCGAACGCCATGACGATGTCCGAGCCCAGGGCGCGCTGGATTTCCATGGAGCGCTCCGGGCCCAGGAACACCGGCGACCCGTCGATGGGGGACGCGAAGCGCACGCCCTCCTCCGTGATTTTCCTCAGCTCCGCCAGGCTCCACACCTGGAAGCCGCCGGAGTCGGTGAGGATGGGGCGCTCCCAGTGCATGAAGCGATGCAGCCCGCCGTGGGCGCGCACGATGTCCTCCCCCGGCCGCAGCATCAGGTGGAAGGTGTTGCCGAGGATGATGCGCGCGCCGAGGCCGTCAAGCTCTTCCGGCGTCATCGACTTCACGGTGCCGTAAGTGCCCACGGGCATGAACACCGGCGTCTCGATGGCGCCGCGCGGAAACTCGAGCCGCCCACGACGCGCGCGCCCGTCGGTCGCCAGCAGCTCGAATTTCACTGGCGCGGCTCCACGGCAGAAGGCGTGGGGGTGATGAACATCGCGTCGCCGTAGCTGAAGAAGCGGTAGCGCGCGGCCACCGCGTGGCGATAGGCGGACAGCATGGTCCGTGTGCCGCCGAAAGCGCACACCAGCATCAGCAGGGACGATTCCGGCAGGTGGAAGTTGGTCACCAGGGCGTCGATCACGCGAAAGCGGTAGCCCGGCAGGATGAACAGCTCGCTCTCACCGCTGAACGGCTGCAGCTCGCCGCCGGCCGCTGCGGTCTCCAGGCTGCGCACCACGGTCGTGCCCACGGCGACGACGCGGCCGCCCCTGGCCCGCGCATCCCGGATCGCCGCGCAGGCCGCCGGGCTCACCTCGACGCGCTCGGCATGCAGCCGGTGCTCCCGGGGGTCGTCGGCGCGCACCGGCTGGAACGTGCCGGCGCCGACATGCAGCGTGATCGTGGCGGTCTCGATCCCGGCTGCGGCCAGGCGCGCCAGCATGGCCTCGTCGAAATGCAGTCCCGCGGTGGGCGCAGCGACGGCGCCGGGTTCGCGCCCGTACACGGTCTGGTAGCGCGCACGGTCCACGGCCTCGTCCGCGCGCCGGATATAGGGCGGCAAGGGCATGTGCCCCGCGCTCTCGAGCCACGGCAACACGGGCGCGTCGAACACCAGCGCGTACATGTCGCCGCCCGGCCCGGTGCGGCCCGTCACTGTGGCCGCCGCACCGCCCTCGAACAGCAGGCGCGTGCCGGGCGCCGGCGGCTTGCTGACGCGCAGCTGGCCGATCACGCCCTGCTCGCCCTCCAGCCGCTCCACCAGCAACTCCAGCCGGCCGCCGCTCTCCTTGCGGCCGAAGGCGCGGGCCGGGATCACCCGCGTGTCGTTGAGCACCAGCAGGTCCCCGGGCCGCAGCACGGACGGCAGCTCCCGGAACATGGCGTCGCGCCAGCATGCGGCCGCCGCGTCCACCACCAGCAGGCGGCTGGCGCCGCGCTCAGCCAGGGGGGCCTGGGCGATCAGTTCTTCCGGCAGGTCGTAGGCGAAATCGCTGCGCTGCATGGGGACACTCCTCGGGGCGGGGAGTGTCCCCTGTCAGGCGGTCGCGGTAAAGGGGCCGGGGACCGTCGCTCGAGACGGCCCCCGGGGACGACACCCCGGGACAACTCACTCCGGAATATCCGCCTCCAGCTGCTTCTTGCGCCCCTTGCGCATGACATTCAGCACCAGCCGCTCCCCCGGCTCGTAGGAACGCAGGATCCGCACCACGTGCCTGGCGTCCGCCGGCTTGCGCCCGGCGATGTCGAGGATCACGTCCCCGTCCTCCAGGCCCAGCGTGTCGTCGCTCGGCGCGCGCACCACCAGCACGCCTTCGTCCGTCTTGAAGTACTCGCCCAGCGCCGGCGTCAGCTCGACCAGCTCCATGTCGCCCCAGCGGTCGGCGATGAAGCGGCCGACGAAGGCCTGGGCGCCCGGCGGCAGCGAGCGCTGCAGCTCCTCGATATCAAAATCGAACTCGAAAGCCTCGGAACGCGGGCGCGCCTCCACGTCCGCAGTCAGCACCTCGCCGTCGCGGCGGTGCTCGATTTCGAACCGGGTACCGGGTTCGATCGCCGCCAGCTTCTCGAGGAGCTTTGCCTGCGGGTCGGTGTCGTCCGCCCAGTCGAGCTGCACCCCGTCGATCGACAGCAGCACGTCGCCACTGCGAATGCCGGCCGCATCGGCCGCCGAGTCCGGCGTCACGCCCTGGACGCGCACACCGCCCTCTCCGGGTCCGCCCACGGGCCCGATGTTGACGCCGAGCAGGATGCGGCGCGGGCTGCGCGCCTCGTCCATGTGCTGGCGGATCACGACACGCGCGTCACCCACCACGCCGGCGCTGAGCTCGGCGATTTCCCGTGCCGCCTCCTCGAGGCGGGCGCGCGCAGCTTCCAGGCGCTCCTCGGCCTCCGCGCGTTGCGCCTCGGCCTGGGCGCGCTCGGCTTCCGCCGCCGCCGGCGGGTCTTCCTGCGCCACCGCGGCGCCGCCGACCAGCAGCAGCATGGCCGCGGCGGTTACAAGAGTCTTCTTGAAGTGCTGTCTCATGTCCTTTTCCCCTCTGTTGAATCCTGGCGCAGGCGCCTCAGTAGCCTTCCTGCAGTTCGGCATAGCGGACCTGCATCAGCGTGGTCATCAGCTGCACGCGCTGGTCCCACAACCGGTGTTCGCTCTCCGCGTCCAGCCGCGGATCGCCGAGCATCAGGTCGACGTCCTGGATGCGGTCATGCAACTCGTCGATGGTCAGGGCCGTGCTGGTGCGGGTGACCCGCGGCGCGGCCGGCAGGGCGCGCAGCGCGGCCTCCAGTTGCTGCGAGGTGGCCACCAGTTCCGCCCGGCTGGCGCCCGGCGTCGAACTCGCCGGCGCCGGTGTGGAGGCCACCATGTCGGTGGTGGTCCCGGGCGCCGGCCGGTCTGCCTCGCGCCCGCCCATGCTCAGGATCAGCGCGATGCCGAGCACGAAGCCGGCCGCGAGACCGCCGAGCATGGGCCAGGACGCGGGCCCGCGGCGGCGTACCGCGGGCAGCCCGTCCACGGCGATGGCGCCCCACAGGTCCCGCGGCGGTTCCAGCGGCGGCAGGGCGCGCAACTCGGCACGCACACGGGCGGATGCGGCCAGCGCCTGCTGGCAGCGGGGGCAGGCAGCGACGTGGGCGCTGGTCGAGGCGTCCACGGCGTCGCCGTCGCGCAGGCTCAGCAGTTGTTCGGTCGTGGCATGCATGTGCTCACCTCTTGTTCATCCGTGCCCAGGCTGGCGCGCAACTGCTCGTGCGCGCGCGACAGCCGGGACTTCGAGAAACTGACGCTCTTGCCCATCATCCGGGCGATCTCCTCGTGGCTGTAACCCTCGACGTCGAACAGCCACACCACGGCGCGGGCCGTCGGCGGCAGGGCCTGCAGCGCGTGTTCCAGGCGTTGCCGGTCTGCCAGCTGGACTGAGAAGTCCCTTTCCCCTGCGCCCCAGTGCGCCTCCTCCATCTCGTCGTCGGCGCCATCCAGCGCACGGGATTTGCGATGCCAGGCGCTGCGCAGCAGGGCCAGGCACTTGTTGGTCGCGATCCGCTTCACCCAGCCGCCGAACGCCGCGTCTTCGCGGAACTCCCGCAGGTGGCGCATGATCTCGATGCTGGTTTCCTGCAGCACCTCCTCCGCCAGGGCAACGTCGCCCAGGATCCGGGTAGCGAGCGTGTAGACCGGCGCCCCGTAGCTGCGATACAGCACCTCGTGGGCCTTCATGTCGCCACGCCGCGCTCGCGCCAGAATGCCCGGGTCCGGATTACAGTCGGCAAATCCCGCCACGAGTCGTCCTCTCCTTTTCCCCTTGCCCTTCAGATGCGCCAGCCACGTCGAAGGTCGCAATGTCGCAGCCCGCCCCGGCAATGGTAAGCTTCGCGCTCGCGGCCGCGCAGGCCGCGCCCCGCACCTGCCCGGGTGGCGGAACTGGTAGACGCAGCGGACTCAAAATCCGCCGATGGTGACATCGTGCGAGTTCGACTCTCGCCCCGGGCACCACCCTGCTGGCCGTTGTTTTCTGACCTCGCTCACCACTCCCCGTGGTGCGCTGCGCCATCTACTTATTTCCCGACATTCCCGCCGTCTGTAACCTTCCTATTGCGAATCGTTCGCATTTCGGTTTACTCGTATTCGGAAGGAGCACAACGATGACCAGCGGGGCCATCCATTCTCCAGGCGAGTTCCCGTTGCATCCGGGCCGCAGCGCCCGGTCCCGGGTGACCGCCGCGACCGGAGCCGCGATCCTGCTGCTGGCGAGCGCCGTCGGCCAGGCGGAGGACACGCCAGGCGATTCCCTCGCCAGCCGCGCCAACCTGACCGGCGACTGGGGCGGGCTGCGCACGGAATGGGCGCTCAACGGCGTCGAGATCGGGATCAACCACACGGGCGACGTGTTTGCGGTGATCGACGGCGGCGCCGAAGAATCGACCTACTTCTCCGGACTGGTCGACGTCGGCATCGAGTTCGACCTCGAGGCCATGCTGGGCTGGCCGGCCACGCGCGCCTTCGTACTGGGCATCGGCACTTTCGGCCGGGATCCCGGTGACGGCGCCGGCTCCGTGCACGCACCCAGCAATCTCGCCAACATCCCCACCGGCAAGGTCCTGGAAGCCTGGCTGGAGCGCGAGTTCATGGCCGGCCAGCTCGCCGTGCTGGCCGGCCTGTACGGCGTTGACAGCGAGTTCGACGTCAAGGAGACCGCCGGGGTCTTCATGAACGGCGGTTTCGGCACCGGCCTGGACCTGTCCGAAACCGGCCTCAACGGGCCCTGCGTCTACCCCACCACCTGCCTGGGCGTCCGCGCCCGCTACCATCCGGACGACACGCGCTACGTCCAGCTGGCCGTGCTCGACGGCGTGGCCGGTGATCCCGAGCAGCCGCACGGCACGCAGATCAGTCTCAATAGCGACGACGGCCTGCTCGTCCTCGGCGAAGCCGGGTTCCAGCGCGGCGCCGGCGCAGGCCGGTTCCTGCGCGCCGCCGTGGGCGCCTGGGCGTACACCACCGACTTCGAGGAACTGTTGCCGCCGACGCCCGGCGCTGCGCCTGGCGAGCAGGGCGGGACGCACGGCATCTACGCGCTGTTAGAAGGCGACCTCTACCGCGAACCGGGCCAGTATCTCGAGGGCCTGAGCGGCTTCCTCCGCGTCGGCGTCGCCGACGAGGCCGTCAACCCGATCGGCAGTTACGCGGGGGCGGGCCTGGTCTACACCGGACTGTTCCCGACTCGCTCCGAGGACGTGCTGGGGCTGGGTGTTTCCGCCGCCTTCAACGGCGACGACTTCAAAGACGCCCAGGCCCAGGCCGGCGCCCCGGTCGAAGACGCCGAAGTCGTGGTCGAACTGACCTACTGGATGCCGCTGCTGCCTTGGTTCAGCCTGCAGCTCGATGCACAGTACATCAGCAATCCTGCCACCGACCCGGCGCTGGACGATGCCCTGCTTGTCGGCCTGCGTTACCAGGTCAGTTTCTGAGGTGCCCGCCATGACATTCCCCATCGCCTCCACTGCATGCAAGTTCGCCGCCCTGCCGGCGCTAGCGCTGCTTCTCGCCGGTTGCCCGGCTGCTTCCGGGCCCACCGGCGACCCGGGGCCGCAGCATGCAGAGCTCCAGTGTCCGCAACCGCGCGACACCCAGCGCGCTCCGGACACCTACCAGGCCTTGACCAACCCGCTCGCCCCCAGCGCCGAGAACCTGGCGCAGGGACGGGCCCTGTACCAGGCCGATCGTCCGGGCGGCTCCTGCGCCAGCTGCCACGGCAGCGCCGGCGACGGGCGCGGCCCGGCCGGCGCGGGCCTGGTGCCGCCGCCGCGCGACTTCACCTGCGCGCCGACCATGGCGCCGCTCAGCGACGGCCAGCTCTTCTGGATCACCAAGTACGGCTCGGGCGCCTTCCACGTCGCTGCCGGCCAGGGCAGCCAGCAGGTGTCTCGCCCGGGGCGGCGCGAGAACCCGACGGCCATGGCGCCATACGACGAGCAACTGAGCGACGCCGAGATCTGGCAGCTGGTGCTGTACATGCGCAGCTTCCTCGACGCCCCTGCCGCGCAGGCGCCGTGAGCTTCGCCCCGGCCGCGGCGGCGGCAAGGAGAACTGAGATGACCACCCTGAATGAACTGCTGGTCGGCGAGAGCGGCCGGATCGTCGGCTTCGACGGCGCCTCCCCGTCTTACCGGCGCAAGCTGCTGTCGCTCGGCCTGACCCCGGGCGCCGTAGTGCACGTGGCGCGCGTGGCGCCGCTCGGCGACCCGATGGAAGTCCGCGTGCGCGGCTTCTCCATGTCGCTGCGCAAGACGGAAGCGGCTGCATTGCTCGTGGAGAAAACGTGATGAAAACGAACTTCACCCTCGGCCTGGTCGGGAACCCCAACTGCGGCAAGACCACGCTGTTCAACGCCCTGACCGGCGCCCGGCAGAAGGTCGGCAACTGGCCGGGCGTCACCGTGGAACGCAAGACCGGCGAGTTCGCCGTCGACGGCCAGCTGTTCACCGTCGTGGACCTGCCGGGCACGTACTCCCTCGACGTGGTGGACCACGAGATCTCGCTCGATGAGCAGGTCGCGCGCGACTTCGTGCAGGGCGAAGAAGTCGACCTGATGATCAACGTGGTCGACGCCTCCAACCTCGAGCGCAACCTGTATCTCAGCGCCCAGCTGGCCGAGATCGGCGTGCCGTTGCTGGTGGTGCTCAACATGGTGGACGTGGCGGAGACCGCCGGGCTGGAAATCGACCCGGCGCGCCTGGCAGCACTGCTCGGTTGCCCGGTGGCCTGCGTCGTCTCGTCGACCGGCAAGGGCATCCCCGAGCTGAAGCAACTGATCCTGGAGCTGGCCGCGGCGCCGCCCCGCCCGGCCCTGGTGGTGCCCTATCCGGCCCCGGTCGAGAACGCCCTGGCGCGCCTCGACGCGCGGCTCGAAGATGACCTCACCGCGCCGCGCTGGCGTGCGATCCAGCTGCTCGAAGGCGACCCCAAGGCTCTCGGGCGCGCCGGGCCTGCACTGGCGGCGAAAGCGGCCGGGATCCGCGACGAGCTCGCGGACGACCTCGACATCATGATCGCGGACGGACGCTTTGGCTTTGCCAACCGGGCAGTGAGCGCGGCGGTGCAGGTGAGCGGGCGCAGCAGCGCGAACGTGACCGAGCGCCTCGACCGCGTGGTGTTGAACCGCGTGCTCGGCATTCCCATCTTCCTCGGGCTGATGTACCTGGTCTTCATGCTGACCATCAACATCGGCAGCGCCTTCATCGACTTTTTCGACCAGTTCGTCGGCACCATCGCCATCGATGGCCTCGCCGCCGTGCTGGGCGCGCTGGGATCGCCGGACTGGCTCACCGTGCTGCTGGCCGACGGCATCGGCGGCGGCCTCCAGGTCGTGGCGACCTTCATCCCGGTGATCGCTTTCCTGTACTTCTTCATCTCCATCCTCGAGGACTCGGGCTACATGGCCCGCGCGGCCTTCGTCATGGACCGCTTGATGGGCTGGATCGGACTGCCCGGCAAGAGCTTCGTGCCGCTGATCGTCGGCTTCGGCTGCAACGTGCCCTCCATCATGGCCACGCGCACTCTCGAGCAGCGCCGTGATCGCCTGCTCACCATCGCCATGGCGCCGTTCATGTCCTGCGGCGCCCGGCTGCCGGTGTACGTGCTGTTCGGCGCCGCGTTCTTCCCGCATGGCGCGCAGAACGTGGTGTTCGCGCTGTACCTGATCGGCATGATCGCGGCGGTGGCCACCGGCCTGGCGCTGAAGAACACGCTGCTGCAGGGCCAGTCCGCGCCCTACATCATGGAACTGCCCCGCTATCACATGCCGACGCTGCGCGGCCTGATGATCCATACCTGGGATCGCCTGAAGAGCTTCATCGTGCGCGCCGGCCGGGTGATCGTGCCCATGGTGCTGGTGCTGAACGTGCTCAACTCCATCGGCACGGACGGCAGCTTCGGCAACGAGGACAGCGACCGCTCGGTGCTGGCCGAGGTCGGGCGCACCATCACGCCGGCCTTCTCCCCCATGGGGCTCAGTGAAGACAACTGGCCCGCCGCGGTCGGCATCTTCACCGGCGTGCTCGCCAAGGAGGCGGTCGTGGGCACCCTGGATGCGGCCTACACGGCGCTGGGCGCCGCGGACATGGGCGCAGTGACCGCGAATGAAGAGGCTTTCGACCTGCTCGGCGGCCTGGCCGCGGCCTTCGCCACGATCCCGGCCAACCTGCTCGATGCAGTGGGCAGCTGGGCCGATCCCCTGGGACTCGACGTCGGCGATCTGAGCGATCTCGAGAGCGTCGCCGCGGAGCAGGAGGTGGCCAGCGCCACCTTCGGCGCCATGGCCCTGCGCTTCGACGGCACCGCGGGCGCCTTCGCCTACCTGTTGTTCATCCTGCTCTACTTCCCCTGCACCGCCGCCATTGCGGCCGTGTACCAGGAATCGGGGGCGCGCTGGGCCGGCTTCGTCGGGTTCTGGACCACGGGCATGGCCTACGGCCTCGCGACCATCTACTACCAGGCCGCGATTTTCTCTCGCGATCCCACCCAGTCCACGGCCTGGATCGCCGCGGTGATCGCCGCCATGGCCGCGACGGTGCTCGTGCTGCGACGCATGGGACGCCAGTCGCTCGGGGTCCCGGTGCGGGTCGGCGAGAGTCGCTGAGGGTATGCCGATGTTAATGTCTCGACTGCACGACTACCTGGCAAAACGTGGCCGCGCCAGCCTGCGGGAGATCGCGCTCGGGGTCGAGGCCGACCCCGGCGCCCTGCGCGGCATGCTCAGCCTGCTGGAACGCAAGGGATGCGTCCGCAGGCTGGCGGCGGGGGGCAAGTGTGCCGCTTGCACGCGTTGTCCCCTGGGGAGCGCCGAAGTCTACGAATGGTGCGCCAGCACGACGAAGTGAGGCTCGCTGGCGGCGCTGCGGCGCGGAGGGCAGAATAGGCCCTCCCCCGCGATCAGGACCGCGATGAATTACTGCACCGAATGCGGCAGCCGCGTCGAGTTGCGCATCCCCGACGGCGACGGCCTCCCGCGCCATGTCTGCACCGCCTGCGGCAAGGTCCACTACGTGAACCCGCTCGTCGTGGTCGGCTGCGTGCCGGAGCACGGCGAGGAGGTGCTCCTGTGCAAGCGCGCCATCGAGCCGCGCTACGGCTACTGGACCATTCCGGCGGGGTTCATGGAAATCGGCGAGACCATCGCCCAGGGGGCGGCGCGCGAAACACTGGAGGAAGCGCTGGCGCGGGTCGAGATCCACGACCTGTTCGCCGTGGTCGACGTGGTGCACGCGCGCCAGGTCCACCTCATGTTCCGCGCCACCCTGCGCGACGGCGATTTCGGGGCCGGCGAGGAAAGCCTCGAAGTGAAGCTGTTCCGCCCGGAAGAGATCCCCTGGGACGACATCGCCTTCCTCTCGGTGCGCTTCGCGCTGGAGAAATTCCTCGAGGACCGCGCGGCCGGCGTGCGCCGCCTGCACACCACGGTCATCGACCGCAACCGCAGCGCTTGAGTCTGCGCGCACGCCCTGTGGCACAATAATGCGCTGATCGCGCCTGACCCGGCGCCGGCCACCAGATACCCGGAGACAAGCTCGCCATGACCTTCGTCGTCACCGAGAACTGCATCAAGTGCAAGTACATGGACTGTGTCGAGGTCTGCCCCGTGGACTGCTTCCATGAAGGGCCCAACTTCCTCGTCATCGACCCCGAGGAGTGCATCGACTGCACGCTGTGCGAGCCCGAGTGCCCGGCCGAGGCGATCTTCTCCGAAGAGGACCTGCCTGCCGGACAGGGTCACTTCCTCGAGTTGAACAAGGAACTCTCGGCGCAGTGGCCGGTGATCACGGAAAAGGGCGACCCGCCCGCCGACGCCGAGGAGTGGGACGGCAAGCCCGACAAGCTCCAGCACCTGGAGCGCTAGTCAACCGGCGACTTACTGCGCGAGTTACTCCGCGTCGAGCCAGGCCGCCAGGCGGTCGGCCGGCACGTAGCCGCGCGCCACGCCCTTGTCGGTCAGGATGGCCGGCGTGCCGCTGATCCCCAGTTCGCGGCCGAGATCGTAATGCGCCTGCACCGGCGTGTCGTCGCACGGCTTCGCGTTCACGGGCTGGCCGAGCTTGGCGCGCGTCATGGCGTCGTTGCGGTCCGGCGAGCACCACACGGCCTGCGCCTTGGTCCAGCCCGGCGATCCTTCTCCGCCGAGCGGGTAGAACATGTAGCGGATCTTGATGCCCTGCGCGTGGTAGGCCTCGAGCTCGCGATGCAGGCGCCGGCAATAGGTGCAGTCGACATCGGTCAGCACAGTCACGGTGTGGCGCACCTCGCCCTTGGGCGCGAAGACCACCATGGTCGACTCGTCCAGCCGGTCGCTCACCTTGGCGAGCTGCTGTTCGGTCCAGGCGTTACGCCGGTCCTCGGTGAGATTGCGGTCCGCCATCATGTCGATGATGTCCCCGCGCACCATGTAGCGCCCGTCCTCGCTCAGGTAGATCACCTGCCCGGCAACGGCGACTTCCCACAGGCCCGGCACGGGCGTGGCGCTGATGTTCTCGGCTTCCACGCCGGGAAACATGCTGGCCAGCCGCTCCTCGACGGTGGCGTCTTGCGCAGTGGCGGCCGAGGGGAGCAGGGCGGCGAGCGAGAGAGCGGCGATCAGGGACGGCATGGGGGCTCCGGTGCTTGGCATGGCGGTGGGACTTTCAGACCGGCCGCAGCCGGCAAAGTTTCGGCGCCGGCGGCCGGCGCGCGCATATTCTAGCCGCAGGCGGCCGGAATGTGGTCGCTCCCGGCGGGACGCTCAGCCGCGCGGGTGGTGGCGCGCATGCAGGTCGCGCAGGCGCTCGCGCGCCACGTGCGTATAGATCTGGGTGGTCGACAGGTCGCTGTGGCCGAGCAGCATCTGCACCACGCGCAGGTCGGCGCCGTGGTTCAGCAGGTGCGTAGCAAAGGCGTGGCGCAACACGTGCGGCGACAGGGCCCGCGCGATGCCGGCGCGCTGGGAATAACGCTTGATGATGTGCCAGAAGGCCTGCCGCGTCATGCGGTCGCCGCGTCGCGTGGGGAACAGGTAATCCGTCTGCTTCTCCGCCAGGATCTCGGCGCGCGGCCCGGCGATGAACTGCTGCAGCCACTCGATCGATTCCTCGCCCAGCGGGATCAGCCGCTCGCGCCCGCCCTTCCCGGTGATGCGCACCACGCCCTGGTTCAAGTTGACCTGCGCCAGGGTCAGGTTCACCAGTTCCGTCACGCGCAGGCCGGTGGCGTACAGCACCTCCAGCATGGTGCGATCGCGGTGTCCCAGCGGGTCGGCGGTGTCCGGCGCGTCCAACAGCGCCTCGACCTCGTCCTCGGTGAGCGACTTCGGCAGCGGCCGGCCGATTTTCGGCATGGAGATGTCGGCCGTCGGGTCCTTGCCGCTGCCCTGCTCCCGCACCTGCCAGCGGAAGTAGCGACGAAAGCTGGAGAGCTGGCGGGCGGAGGAACGTGGCCGGGCGCCGCCCTCGACCCGCTCAGCGATGAAGCCGAGAATGTGCTCCCGGTCCGCCGCGGGCAGCTCGCAGCCGCGCGCCGCCAGCCAGCGGGCCAGGGCCACCAGGTCGGTGCGATACGCCGTCAGGGTGTTCCGCGACAGGCCCCGCTCCATCCAGGCGGCGTCGAGGAAGCGGTCGATGGCCCGCTCGGAGGCCTCGAGGAGTCGCTGCCCCGCCTGCCCGTCTGTCCGCCCAGCGCTGTTCTGACCTGAAGATGCCATGCCGTCCACTGCTCAATCCTGAAACCGGAGCCTGCAAGGAAAAAATGCAGGCTCGATTCTCGACCGCGCGCCGCAACGGGGATGCGACTGCAGTCACAGAATCCGAGACGGTTAACATAATGTGAGCCGGTTCACATAACGAGCCGGGACGCATGCCGGCGCCCGGGCGCGCAGGGGACAATAGCGGGAACGGCAGGTTGCGCTAGTTGCGGGCGCGCAGCTCGGCCAGCTGGATGCGGTCCTCGACGAAGCGCTGCCACTCGCGCGCCTGGCGGCGCGTGTCGGCGTCGAACTCCTGCGCGCGCTGGAAGGCGTTGCGGGACTCGCGCAGCTGGCCCAGTTCCATCGCCGCGATGCCGATCATGAGCCAGGCGCCGCCGGGGTTCTTGACGTTGCCGAGCTCCAGGGCAGCACGCGCGGCATCCACGGTCTCCTGCCACTCGTTCTGCTCCATCATCAGGCGTGCCTTCTGCATCAGCAGGTCGCCCTCGCCGGTCATGGGCGCGAGCCGGTCGATGACTTCGCCCGCGCGCTGGTATTCGCGCGCGGACGTCCAGGCGCTGAGCAGCAGGCGCAGGTTGGCCTCGTTGGCCTCGATCTGGCCGGACTCCATGCCCTTCGCCAGGATCTGCGCGCCCTGGAAGGGCAGCTCGTTGTACATGCTCATCCGCGCCACCGTCAGCAGCTTCGGCTGCTCGGTGACCAGGCCGCCGTTGTAGGCCGCCATCAGCGCGGCCAAGGCGTCCATGTCCTGGTTCAATTCCTGGTGCGCGCCGGACAACATCTCCCAGTACTTCAGCTTGTCGGGCCAGCGCGCCACCATGGTCTTCAGGATCCCGACCGCGGCACGGTAGTCCTTGAGCTCGAAGTGAATGGCCAGCGCCAGCTGGTACCAGCTCTCCTGCGCCTCCGCGCCAGCCTGCTGGAGGGCCCCCGTGATCCAGGGCAGGGCCTCGCGGTAGCGCTCCATCTGGGCGTAGTTCTGGGCCATCATGATGCGGTCCTGCGGCGTCGGCTCCGGCTGGAACTTCAGGTACTCTTTCATCATGTCGATGGAGCGTTGCCACTCCTCGCGCGAGGCGTAGAGCTGCGCCAGCGACTTCATCATGTCGAAGTGCCCCTTGTTCGACAGCGCGTCCAGCTCGACGGTGCGCTCGAAGCGCTTGATGGCCTCGTCCACGCGATCTAAGGCGATGAGCACGAAGCCGTAGATCTGCTCGCCCATGGCGCGCTCGTAATCGTTCAGCGGGCCCTCGAGGTATTCCTGTACGGCCTTCAGCGCCTCCTGGTACCTGTTTTCCGAATACAGCAGCGTGAGCGCTTCATAGCGCCGGTAGGCGCGCTCCCCCATGAGGATGTTCGGCTCCTCGCGCACGACCTCGGGCTGCGGCTCCTGCTGGGCAGAGGCTCCGACCGGGGCGAGCACCATCGCGAGCACGGCGGCCAGCGGCAGCATCAAGTGGCGCATAGTGACCAGGCGAGGAATCTTCATCGGTAATCAGTCCTGGTTCAGGTTGAACTCGATAGTCTGCTCGGCCTCGCGGGATACGGCCTGGCCGTCGACGATGCGCGGCTTGAATTTCCAGCGCAGGACAGCGCGGACCGCCTCGCGGTTGAAAATCCGTGGCGGGTTGGCGTCGATGACGCGGGCTTCGCCCACAGAACCGTCCGGCAGGATCGTCAGCATGACCTTCACGTAGCCCTCGATTCCCTTCATGGCGGCGTCGCGCGGATAACTCGGCTCGATGCGCACGATCGGAATGATGTCGCCGTCACCCATGTTGTCGCCCGCCTGCCAGCCGGCCGCCACCACGGGCCCGCCGGTGAAGCCGACGGAAATATCCGGCGTCTCGATGTCCAGCACCTGCCTCACCTGCTGCTGCGGCGCCTGGGTCTGCAGCTGCGGCGGCGGCGGCGGCTTGTCGGGCGGCGGCGGCTTCTTCGGCACCTGGCGCTCGCGCGTCTGCACGATCTCGTCGGCGCGCACCCGGACGAAGTCCACCACCCTCCCGGTGTCTTCCGGGCGCTCGAAGCCGTCGCGCCCGCCGATCAGGGCGTGCATGAGCAGGAACAGCAGCAGCGCCATGAAAACGCCTGAGACGATGGCGACCAGGAATCTCATCACTGCCCTCCCGACTGCGCTGCGACCGAGACGTTCAGGATGCCGCCGAGGCGGATCTGGTCCATGAGATCGATGAGGATGCCGGTCTCGGAGCGCTCGTCGGCAATGATCACCACGGTGCTCTCGGGACTCTCGTTGCGCGCCTGCTCGATGCGCTGGCGCACCGACTCGAGCTCCACCTGGCGCTTGTCCATCCAGATCTGGCCGGTGGCGGAAATGGCGATGAGGATGTTGCCGCGGTCCTGGCGTGAGGCCGTCAGGGCCTCCGGGCGCTGCGGGTCGATGCCAGTCTCGCGGATGAAGGAGGTCGTCACAATGAAGAAAATCAGCATGATGAAGACGATGTCCAACATCGGCGTGATGTTGATCTCCGTCTCTTCTTCCCGTGACGCATGCCTTCTTGCCATGTAAGTCTGGACCCTGCTTGGTGGCTAAAAGTTCGCCGCGCTCAGCGCGCCATGGCGGCGATCGATACCGACGCGGCGCCCGCCATGCGAGCCTGGTCGATGACCCTGACCATGAGGCCGGAGTCGGCGGTGCGGTCAGCGATCACCACCACCGGGGTGCTGGAACCCTTGGTCGCCAGCTCGCCCTCGACATTGGCGCGCACGGCGCGGATGTCGACGGGGCGGTTGTTCACCTGGATCTGGCCCGAGGACTCGATGCGGATGGCGATCACCTCGGAAATCTTCTTCTCCTCCTGCGGCTCGTTCGAGGGCCGGTTCAGCTCGAGACCGACCTCCTTCACGAACGAGGTGGTGACGATGAAGAAGATCAGCATGATGAACACGATGTCCAACATCGGCGTGATGTTGATCTCGGCCTCGTCCTCGGTTCTGGCGATGCGGCGTCTCATGCCTGTTCAGTCCTCAATGTCGCACCAGCAGGCCTTCCAGCCGCTCGGTAGCGATGCTTGCCTTCTTCTCCAGCCAGGCCGCGAAATACAGTCCCGACAGCGCCGCCACCAGGCCCGCCATGGTCGGGATGGTCGCCTTGGACACGCCGCCCGCCATCAGCCGGGCATTGCCGGTGCCGGCGAAGGCCATGACGTCGAACACCGCGATCATGCCGGTGACCGTGCCCAGGAGACCGAGCAGCGGCAGTACCGCCATCAGGGTCTTGATCAGCAGCAGGAAGCGCCGGCTGTCCAGGTTGACCTTCGAGATCAGGTAGCTGCGCACCTGGACCGCGGCCCAGGAGGTCGTGTCATGGCGGGCGTCCCACTCGGCACGGACGCTCTCCACCTGCTTGGGCAGGACGAAATAAAAGTACCAGATGCGCTCGATGATGAACGTCCACATCAGGATCGTGACGGCGAGGATGCCGAACAGGACATCCCCGCCCGCCTCGAAAAAGTCGCGGATCGATACGAACGCATCGACGAAGGGGTTCATCTGCCGCCTTCCGCCTGCTTGGCGATGATGCCGGCGCTCTGCTCCTCCAGCACTTCGATGAGGGCCTTCGAGCGGCTCGCCACGACGCTATGCAGCAGCACCAGCGGAATGGCGACCGTGAGGCCGAGCACCGTGGTCACCAGGGCCTGCGAGATGCCGCCGGCCATCAGCTTCGGGTCGCCGGTGCCGAACAGGGTGATCGCCTGGAAAGTCACGATCATGCCGGTCACGGTGCCGAGCAGTCCGAGCAGCGGCGCCACCGCGGCGATGACCTTGATAGCGCCCTGCCAGGTCTCGAGCTTCGGCACTTCCTTGAGGATGGCTTCGTCGAGCTTCAATTCCAGCGTCTCGGTGTCGACGTCGCGATTGTCGTCGTAGACCTTGAGGATCCGCCCGAGCGGGTTCTTCTCGTTGGGCTGGTCGGCCGACTTCAGCTGGCCGCGGATCCTGGCGCCGGCGGCGCCCAGGTAGAGCCAGCGCACGAGAGCGATCAGCAGGCCGACGATGCCGAGGGCGATGATGACGTAACCCACCAGGCCGCCCTGGTCGATACGCTCGGCCAGGCTGGGCTCCTGGATCAGCAGCGCCAGCAGCGAGCCGCGACCCGGGTCGACCGCCGTCGCCACCGTGGTGTTGGGGCTGGCATTGAACAGGTTCTCCGCCATGTTGCGGAAGCGCGCCTGGGGCTGGCGGGCCAGCTCCAGGATGGTCTGGGTCTCCGGCAGGTAGTTGAAGAAACGATCGCCGGAGATCAGGTTGAACACCCCGATGCGGACCAGTTCTTCCTCTTCCTGGGTGCCGTCCGGACGCGTCACCGTGGCGCTGAAGCGCGCCACGTTGCCGCTGCGGATCATCTCCTCGGTGAGCAGGGCGCGCAGGTCGTTGAGCTCCTCCATGGAGGGCACGCCGCGCACCTGGGCGAGGCGTTCGGCCACTTCCTCGCGGCCGTTGTCCTGCGCCGTGACCAGCGAACTGCGGATCAGGCCCACGGTGTCCCCGGAGACCTGGCGCACGACGCCGAACAGCTCGCCGAAATTGCCCAGTTGCAGGCGCAACGTCTCGTTGAGCTCCGCCAGCTGCAACTCGTTGGCGTTGAACTGCTCGGTGAGCTGGTTGCTGCGGGCCTCCGCCGCGGCCAGCTCCTGCTGGGCCTGCTGCAGCAGCGCCTGCTGCTCGTTGCGATTCTGGATGAAACGCTGCTCGCGGGCCTGGTTCTCGGCGCTCAGCGCGGAGCGCGACTGGCGCACCTGCTGCAGCAGCTCGTCGAGGGAATCCACCGCCAGGGCCTGCGGGGCCGCGAGCGCGGCCGACAGCGCGGCCGCAATGATGATGAGCTTTCTCATTGGACCTGCTCCGTCTCGGGCGCGGAAACGGGGAGGCGCAACAGGTTCGGCGCCGCCTGCTGGCGGGCGATCCTCAGTCCCTCCACGATGTCGTTGCGGAAATCGTTGGCGACTTCCCACTCGCGGGTGTTCTTGTTCCAGAAACCGGTCTCTTCGCGGTCCGGGGTCTGGTAGGCGAGCAGGATGCGGCCGACGCGCAGGAAGTCCACCTTGCGGTCGCCCAGCTGGCCGTCGTAGGCCTCGGTGGTGCGACCGAAGTCCGCCTCGATCTGGTAGGCGTTCATGATCTGGCGGTACTTCTCGGAGACCGTCACGTCGGACTGCTCCATGATGTCGCGCAGCAACTGGATCCGGTTCTGGCGCTCGGTGAGCTGGAACGGCATGTCAAGCTCGATGAAGCTCTCCAGGTCGTCGATCATCTCGTACATCAGCGGGATGATGTCCTGCTGGACTTCCTGGAAACTCTCCAGCTGCCGCTGGATGTTCTCTTTCTCGGCCTCCTGGTCATTGACCAGGGACTGGAGATTCTCGTTGTAAATGCGCACGCGGTCGAGGCGCTGGATGGTGACCCGGTACTCGCCGAGCAACTCCGTGGTCTGGTCCGCCAGCTGGGCGATCCGGGCCTGGGAGCGGGCAGAGTCCTGGACACTGGACTTCTGCTCCGAGAGCGCGGCGTTCAGGGTGCGTTCCTGCGCGACCCCGTGGCCGAGCGGCAGTACCGCCATCAGCGCCAGGGCGGCGTACGCACTGGGGCGCCATCTCCTGTTTTGATGCATGAGAACCTCTTCAATGTGACAGAGACAGGTATGGGGTGCGGCCGCGAGATGCCCCGCGGGGAGCGGGGAAAGCTAGCAGAATCATCCCATGATGAAAAGCGTGCGCGCCGCCCCCCGCGGCCCGCGCGCTACATGTTACGCCGATATTGCCCCCCGACGGCATATAGCGAGCGGCTGATCCGGCCCAGCGAGCAGCGCTTGACCGTCTCTATGAGCCCTGCGAAGACGTTGCCGCCGCTCGCAGCGGCCCGGGCCAGGGCCTCGAGGGCATGGTCGCCATCGGCGCCGGAGACCGCGTTGAAACCGCGCGTTGAGGCCACCTGGGCCTGCTTCTCCTCCTCCCCGGAGCGGATCAGCTGGCCCTCGTCGATGGAGGCCTCGTCCGGGCCGTCCGGGCCCAGGAACGTGTTGACGCCCACGATGGGCAGGCTGCCGTCGTGCTTCTTGTGCTCGTAGTACAGGCTCTCCTCCTGGATGCGGCCGCGCTGGTACATCGATTCCATGGCCCCCAGCACCCCGCCGCGCTCGGTGATGCGCTCGAACTCGGCGTACACCGCCTCCTCCACCTGGTCCGTGAGGTAGTCGATGAGGTAGGAGCCCTGCCAGGGGTTCTGGTTCCGGTTCAGGCCCAGTTCCCTGTTAATAATGAGCTGGATCGCCACTGCGCGTCGCACCGAGGCCTCGGTGGGCGTGGTCAGCGCCTCGTCGAAGGCGTTGGTATGCAGGCTGTTGCAGTTGTCGAACAGGGCGTACAGGGCCTGCAGGGTGGTGCGGATGTCGTTGAACTGCATTTCCTGGGCATGCAGGCTGCGGCCCGAGGTCTGGATGTGGTACTTGAGCATCTGGCTGCGGGCCCCGGCGCCGTACAGCCGCTTCATGGCCCGCGCCCAGATGCGGCGCGCCACGCGGCCGATGACGGCATACTCCGGATCCATGCCGTTCGAGAAGAAAAACGACAAGTTCGGTGCAAAATCGTCGATTTTCATGCCTCTTGCCAGGTAGTACTCGACGATCGTGAAGCCGTTGGCAAGGGTGAAGGCGAGCTGACTGATCGGGTTCGCGCCCGCCTCGGCGATGTGGTAGCCGCTGATGGAGACGGAGTAGAAGTTCCGCACCTTGTGGTCGATGAAGTACTGCTGCACGTCGCCCATCATCCGGAGGGCGAACTCGGTGGAGAAGATGCAGGTGTTCTGGGCCTGGTCCTCCTTGAGGATGTCCGCCTGCACCGTGCCGCGGACCCGTGCCAGGGTCTCCTCGCGGATGCGGGCATAGGTCTCCGCATCGACCACCTGGTCGCCTGAGACACCCAGCAGGCCCAGCCCGGAGCCGTCATGGCCCGGCGGCAACTCGCCGCGATACCCCGGGCGCTCACGGTCGCCGAGGATCTCCGCGATGCGCTTCTCGGCCGCCTCCCAGCCGCCGATGGCCCGCAGGTGTTTTTCCACCTGCTGGTCGATGGCCGTGTTCATGAACATGGCCAGGATCATCGGCGCCGGCCCGTTGATGGTCATGGACACCGAGGTGCTCGGGTCGCACAGGTCGAAACCCGAATAGAGCCGCTTCATGTCATCCAGCGTGGCGATGGACACGCCGGAATTGCCGATGCGGCCGTAGATGTCGGGCCGTTCGTCCGGGTCCTCGCCGTACAGCGTGACCGAGTCGAAGGCCGTGGACAGCCGGGTCGCCGCATGCCCCGAGGCGAGGTAATGGAAACGCCGGTTGGTGCGCTCGGGCATGCCCTCGCCCGCGAACATGCGGATCGGGTCCTCGGCCTCGCGCCGGTAGGGATACACGCCGCCGGTGTAGGGGTAGCCGCCGGGCAGGTTCTCCCGCAGCAGGAACCTGAGCTGCTGGCCCCAGTCCTCGTATTGCGGCGGCGCCAGCTTCGGCAGCATGAGGCGGCTGAGCGACTCGGTGTAGTTCTGGCCCTTGAGCTCGCGTTCGCGCACCCGGTAACTGTATTCCTCCGCCTCCACCGCGGCGCGGCGCGCCGGCCAGTCGCGCAGCAG
>NZ_JAANBD010000028.1:494388-691533 GCF_011089885.1 Thioalkalivibrio sp. XN279
GCGCGCAAGGCCCCCAAGCCCGCCGCCCTCGCCGAGGCCGGCGAAGAGTGGGCCGAGTTCTAGTCCTCTCCTGAGGCTCAACCTCCTCTCCCCCCCTCGAGCCTCTTCAAACCTCCGGCAGGCAACTGCCGGGGGTTTTCTTTTTCCGGCCTACAGAAACCAGCTTCGCAGCCGATACGGACTGTGGGCCCGTACCCGATCCAACCCGAGGATGCACCTCGCGTGAGCGCAGTCGAAAAAGAGTTCGATTTCAGCGACCGTGACTTCGATGAAGTCCGGCGGCTGATTCACAAGCACGCGGGCATCGCGCTGCATCCCGGCAAGCGCCACATGGTCTACAGCCGCGTGGCACGACGCCTGCGCGCGACGCGCCTGACCCGCTTCGACCAGTACCTCTCCCGGCTCGAGAGCGATCGCGTCGAGTGGCAGAACTTCGTCAATTCACTGACGACCAACCTCACGGCGTTTTTCCGTGAGTCGCACCACTTCCCGCTGCTGGCAGAGCACGTGCAACAGCACTGCCGCGGGCGCGAGGTGGTGATCTGGTCGGCGGCCTGCTCCACCGGCGAGGAAGCCTGGTCGATCGCCATGACCATGGTCGACGCGTTCGGCACTTTCACGCCGCCGGTGAAGATCGTCGCCACCGACGTCGATACCAACGTCCTGATGCACGCAGAAGAAGGCGTGTACAGCACCTCGCGTATCAGCGGCATCCCGGAACAGGACGTGAAGCGCTTTTTCCTGCGTGGGAAAGGCGCCCGCGAGGGGCTGGTGAAGGTCCGGCCCGAACTGATGGAGCTCGTCACCTTCCGGCCGCTGAACCTGCTCGCCGAAGAGTGGTCGGTGCGCCCGCCGGTGGACGCGATCTTCTGTCGCAATGTCATGATCTATTTCGACAAGCCCACGCAACGGCGGGTGCTGGAGCGTTTCGTGCCGCTGTTGCGGCCCGAGGGCCTGCTGTTCGCCGGCCACGCCGAGAGTTTCTCGCACGCCGCCGACCTGTTCCGCGCCCGCGGTAAAACCGTTTACACCCTGACGGGGGCCAAATGAAGCCGACCCCGGCAGTCACGACGCCGCCGCTGGGCAGCAAGCTGGTGCCCAACCTGTACTTCGACCGCGACCACGGGTCCATGGCGGTGAAGATCCTGCCGGGCGAGTTCTATGTTTCCACCCGCGGCGAGATCATCGTCACGGTGCTCGGCTCCTGCGTCTCGGCCTGCATTCGCGATCCCAGGCTCGCCATCGGCGGCATGAACCATTTCATGCTGCCGCATGGGCACCCCGACAGTCGTTGGTCGCAATGCCTCTCCCAGGCGGCGCGCTACGGCACCTATGCCATGGAGTGCCTGCTCAACGAGCTGTTCAAGCTGGGCGCCGACCGCCGCCGACTCGAGATCAAGCTGGTCGGCGGCGGTCGGGTGCTGGCGCAGATGTCGGACATCGGCAAGCGCAACGCCGAGTTCGTGCGCGAGTTCCTGCGCACCGAGGGGCTCAAGGCGGCCGGTGAGGACCTTGGCGGCGACTTCCCGCGCAAGGTCGTCTATATGCCCGAGTCAGGTCGCGTAAAAGTGAAGCGACTCCAGGTGCTGCGCAACGACACCATCGCACAGCGCGAGAAGAGATACCTGGATGAAATCGACCATATGCCCGACCAGGGCAGCGTGGAGCTTTTTTGAGGTGCGCACATGAGCGGCAAGCCTATCAAGGTGTTGGTGGTCGACGACTCGGCCCTGGTCCGCAAGATCCTCACCCTGATGCTGCAGCACGACCCCGCCATCGAGGTCGTCGGCGCGGCCCCGGACCCCTATATCGCACGCGAGAAGATCAAGGAGCTGGAGCCGGACGTCATCACGCTGGACGTGGAGATGCCGCGCATGGACGGGCTGACCTTCCTGCGCAACCTGATGCGCCTGCGGCCGATGCCCGTGATCATGGTCTCTTCACTGACCGAGCGCGGTGCGGATGTCACGCTCGAGGCCCTGTCGCTCGGCGTGGTGGACTTCATCACCAAGCCCAAGGGCGACCTCGGCAACCAGCTGCAGGCGCTGGGCGAGGAGCTGTGCGCCAAGGTGAAGGCGGCCGCGCACGCGCGCATCCGTGGACCGGTCCCGCAGCAGAAGCTCAGTGCCGATGCCGTGCTGCCGCGCCGCCCGCACAAGCACCTCGCCACCACCGACAGCCTGATCGCCATCGGCGCCTCCACCGGCGGCACCGAGGCCATCAAGGAAGTCCTGCTCGGCATGCCGCCCGACGCTCCTGGCATCGTCATCACGCAGCACATTCCGCCGGGCTTCAGCCGGGCCTTCGCCGAGCGCATGGACAAGATGACGCGGCTGCGCGTGAAGGAAGCCGAGGACGGCGACGCGGTCATCCAGGGACATGCCTTCGTCGCACCCGGGGACAAGCACTTGTTAGTGGAGCGCTCCGGCGGCCGCTACGTGTGCCGCCTCAGCGACGGGCCGCCGGTGAACCGCCACAAGCCCAGCGTCGACGTGCTGTTCCGCTCCATCGCGCATTCCGCCGGGCCGCGCGCCACCGCGGCGATCCTTACCGGTATGGGCGCCGACGGCGCGCAGGGCCTGCTGGAATTGCACGAGGCCGGCGCCCACACCGTCGCCCAGGACGAGGCCACCTGCGTAGTCTGGGGCATGCCCGGCGAGGCGGTGAAACTCGGTGCAGCGGATGAAGTGCTGCCCCTGGCCAAGGTGGCTGCGGCACTGCTCGCCGCGCCGGCGACCCGCGGCACTGCGCGTGCTAAAGCGGCGGCCGGTACCGGCCGATAACAAGCACACACGGACGCGACCACCTGGACACCAGACATGCATAGCATCCCGACCCGAATCTACATCGCCATCGGCGCCGTCGCTGCGCTGGTGCTGCTCGGTCTCGCACTCGCTGCGGGCGCATGGCTCCAGGCCAGCGTGGCGGTCGCCGCGGTGCTCGCGCTCGCCGCAGCGGCCGCTGCGGATATCGCTTCGCGGCGGAATGCCGTGCGGCAGGAAGCGCAGGTCGCGAAGGTGGTCGACGCCGCCCTGGCCGAGGAACTGCCTCGCATCCACACCCAGATCGACCGCGTGAAGCGGCTGATCGCCGACGCGGTGAACCAGTTGTCGCGCAGCTTCAACAAGATGCACGGCCTGAGCCAGGCCCAGTCCGCGGTGCTGCAAAAGGGCTTCCAGGAAGCCTCGCGGGACGAGGGCCACGCGCGCGAAGAACAGCCCAGCGACGCGCTGGAACGTTTCGTGGACGCACTGATCCAGTCCAGCCAGCAGAGCGTGCACATGGCGAACGAGACCGAGAAGATGCTCGGTCACCTGCAGGGCATCTTCAAGCTGCTGGAAGACGCGCGCAGCCTGGCGGAGCAGACCAACCTGCTGGCGCTCAACGCCAGCATCGAGGCCGCGCGCGCCGGTGAAGCGGGCCGCGGATTCGCGGTCGTCGCCGACGAAGTGCGCAAGCTCTCCATCCGTTCCGCCGAGTTCAACGAGCAGATCCGCGGACGCGTCACCGAGACCAGTGAGGCCGTGGCGCGCGTGCAGCAAAAGGTCAACCAGATGGCGGCGCGCGACATGAGCGAGACGCTGCATGAAAAGGAACGCATCACGCACATGATCGCCCAGGCCGAGGCCGTGAAGGCCCAGCTCCGGTCTGCTATCGGAGAGCTGGGCCCGATCGGCGACGAGCTCGGTGCCGCGGTGGCGGATGCCGTCCGCTCGCTACAGTTCGAGGATATATCCGCCCAGTCGCTGGGGGTCGCGGTGGAGAGCATCGAGCATCTGGAAGCGCTGCGTGGCGAGATCCATGCGCCGACGGCCAGGCCAGCCCCGATGGAACACGCCGCAACCAGGGCCGCCCCGGTCCCCGCTCCGGCTGCGCCGGCGCCGCGCCCGCACGGCCCGGTCTCCCAGACCAGCATGCAGGCAGGCAGCGTCGAACTGTTCTAGATACTGTCGTCGCCGGGCCGTACGTGGCCCGGCGCCTCATTGCGGCGGGGTTCGGCCGTGCGCAAGCAGCGCCCGCGCCAGCCCGTCGGCCACGCCTCCCCCGGCATTGACCAGGACGACGAGCGCGAGGTCCTCGTCCGGGACGATGGCGAGAAAGCTGCTGCTGCCGGCGGTCCCGCCGTTGTGCCAGGTCACCGTCCGGTCCGCGATGGTGACCTGATGCCATGCCAGCCCGCCACCGTCCTCCGTGCGCGGCTCCAGTGCGGCAGTCACCCAGGCCGGCTCTCCGGACACCAGGCGCTGCGCCAGCGCCAGTGCGTCCCGCGCCGAGGTCTGCCAGCCGCCTGCCGGGGCGTAGGCATCCAGCGTCCACGGCGGGACAGGCTGGCCCGCCTGGTGGCCCTGTGCACGGCGGCCATCCACCGCATCGGGCGCCAGCGCGGGCGCCGCCAGCCCCAGCGGAGCGAACACGCGCTCTGCCAGCAAGTCCGCGTACGACGCCTCGCCCGCCCGCGCCAGGAGCTGCCCGAGCAGGGCGCTGCCGAAGTTGGAATAGGCATAGCTGCCGCGACCGGCAGCGACCTGCGCCGCGTCCACCCGCGCCACGTCGGCGAAGATCTCCTCCGGCGTGCTGCCCGCATAGGGGTCGGCGCTGGTCATGCGAGCCTGCATCTCGGGCCCGCTCGCCAGCCGGGGCAGGCCCGAGCGATGCGTGGCGAGCTCTTCGAGGGTAATGGCCGCGACTGCGGGATCGACACCCAGATCCGCCGGCAGCAACTCGCCGACGGGCTGGTCCAGCCGCACGTCCCCTGCATCGACCATCTGCGCCAGCAGCAGCCCCGTCAGTCCCTTGGTCACGGAGCCGGCCTCGAACACCGTGTCGGGGTCCGGCGCGCGGCCGTCGCCGGCATCGCCATGCGCCACGAAGCGGGCGCCCTCGCTGTCGAGCAGGCCCACCACCACGCCTGGCGCAACCTGCCGCTGCTCGACGAATTCCTCCAGATACTGCGCCACCACGTCATCGGCGGGCAGGCGCCCGTCCGGCGTCTCGCCGGCAGCCACGGCGGCGCCGAGATTTTCCGCCGGCGCCGGCCGGACGCTGAAACCCTCGATGAGACCATCCGGCCCCAGGGCCCAGGTGACGGCGATGGGGTTCGGCGACCCGCTCCACCGGCTCACGCGGCGATACACCGCGATGCCCTGCTGCCGTGTGACCTGCTCGGACAGCACTGCGTTCTCCTCGCCGAGCTGCGCCAGGATGCCGGCGCCGGTCTGGGCCAGGCCCTCGCGACTGCCCACCACCGCCTGCATCTGGGACCCGAAGCGCTCCCACAGCCCGGCAATCTCGCCGGACATCCATTGCTGGGTCAGCGCGCGCCCGGCCTCCAGCACCGGCGCATCAGACGCCGTATCGGTCTCGGCCAGCGCGCCGGCGGCATGTCCCGCCAGAACGCATATCGTCAACACCACCACCATCCGCTGCACAATCGTTTTCATCTCTGCTCTCCTCCATTCCTGTTGTCTCGCACTTCACCGATCAGCGCCTTCAGCTGCTCGCGATAGCGCGCCAGCGCCGCCTGTCCGGCCGGCGTGATGGCCGCCCGCGTCTGTGGGCGCTTGCCGACGAAGCGCTTTTCGATGAGTACCAGGCCGCCGGCCTCCAGCTTGCTGAGGTGACTCGAAAGGTTGCCCTTGCTCAGCCGGCAGGCCATTTCCAAGAAGCTGAACTCCGCGTGCTCGGCCTGGCTCAGCACCGTGAGAATCGCGAGGCGCGCGGGCTCGTGGACCAGGCGGTCGATGCCGAGCACGCCATCGATGGCGTCGCGCGTACTGTCTTTCACTCGCGCGCCTCCTGGGCCGCGAATTCCGCGCGCAGCGCAAGATACTCGCGGTGTTCGCGCAGCCCGTAGAACGCGGCGATGGCCGCGCAGGCGCCGACGTAGATGAGCCAGGTGGCCGGGTAGTTACCGCCGCCGATCACCACCGCGGACTGGCACATCAGGAGCACACCGACCAGGAAGTCGCTCACCGACCAGAACCAGCGCCAGGCCACCAGCGGCAGTGCGGTGACGATGAGGGCATAACCGAGCATGTCCGGACCCGGCATCTTGCCCACCTCGAGCGCGGTGTAGCCGAGCACCCCGAGAACGAACGCGGCGACCACCGCGAGATAAATCACCATCCAGCGATGCTCGCGCTGTTCCTTGGCGGTCGGTGCCTGCAGGGCCCGGCCGTCGCGCTGGTAGTAGCCGACCCGCAGCAGTTCCTTGGCGAGCAGCCAGAGCGCCGGCGCCAGCGCCAGGACGATCCGGTCCGCCGGGCCGAGCTCGACATAGGCATTGGCCAGGAAACTGGCAAAGAGCAGGATGCCGCCGATCACGGAGCTGAGCCCGCCGGCGCTGCGTGAATATCTTGCGTAGCGCTGTGCGCGCGCAGCCAGTCGGTCGAGGTCGTCGAGGTTCACGTGCATCTGCCTGCCTCCCTATGGATGCAAACTAGTTTGCAGCGCAAACCTTATGTCGTCAACCCCCTCTTGTCAGCCGCTCCTGTCGACAGCCCGGCGCTGGCGCCGCATCACCACCAGCACCAGCACGATGGCCGGAATCCCCGTGGCCGCGGCGTAGATGAAGAACAGCGGGTAGCCAAAGGCGTCTACGAACACGCCGGACCAGCCGCTGATGGCCTTCCCCACGAGCGACATCAGCGAGCTGAACAAGGCGTACTGGGTGGCGGTATAAGCCGGGTTGGTGAGGCTGGACAGCCAGGCGATGAAGGCCACGCCGGCCAGGCCCATGCTCAGGTTGTCGCCGCTGATGGTGAACACCAGGATCCGCAGGTCCGGCCCCGACAGGGCAAGGAACATGAACATCAGGTTGGTCACGGCCAGCATCACCGCCGCCAGCAGCATGGTCTGCAGCGTGCCCCAGCGCGCCACCAGCACGCCGCCGGCAGCGGCGCCGACGATGGTCATCATGAAGCCGAAGACCTTGGTGACACTGGCGATCTCGGACTTGGTGAAGCCGAGGTCGAGATAGAAGGGATTGGCCATGATGCCGAGCACGCGGTCGGAGATGTTGAAGCACAGCACCAGGCCCAGCAGCACCAGCGCGAAGCGGCCGTTACGGCGGAAGAACTCGGCGAAGGGCGACACCACGGCGGCGCCGATCCAGGCTGCCATCCGCCGCAGCGGGTCCCACAGGCCCGCGTGCGCGGAGAGATAACGCGCGATCTCGCCTTCCATTTCCGCGGTGATGGGGTCGATGCGGCGTTCCGGCTCGCCCACGGACAGGGTGGTGACGACGCCCACCAGCATGAGGCCGGCCATGGCGGCGTAGGCCACGTGCCAGTTGTAGAAATCGGCCAGGTAAAGCGCGCCCGCGCCGCCGGCGAGCACCGCGAAGCGGTAGCCGAAGTTGTAGGCCGCCGCCATGGCCCCCTGGCGGGACTGCTCCACGGCCTCGATACGCCAGGCGTCGACCGTGATGTCCTGCGTCGCCGAGGAGAAGGCGACCAGAAGCGCGAAAACCACCACGCTGCCGATCTGCAATGCCGGATCCAGGCGCGAGAGCATGTACAGCCCCGCCACCACGCCGACCTGCGCGAGCAGCATCCAGGAGCGCCGCTGGCCGAGGAGCCGTGTCAGCCCGGGCAGGGCCACCCGGTCCACCACCGGCGCCCACAGCACCTTCACCGAGTACGTGATCCCGATCCAGGCGAAGAAGCCGATGGTGGCCCGCTCGACACCGAAGTCCCGCAGCCACGCGGAGAGCGTGGAGAAGACCATCGGGAACGGCAGCCCGGCGGAAAAGCCGAGGAACAGCATGGCCAGCACCCGCGGATGCCGGTAGATGCGCACCGCCTCGAGCCAGGCGCCGAGGCGGCTGCTCACCCGCCGGCGCTCCCGGGCTCGAAGTCGTAGTCGAGGATCAGCGGCGCATGATCGGAGAAGCGTTCGCCGGTGTAGATGTCGGCAGCCCTGACTCTCTCGCCGAGCCCGGGCGTGACCACCTGGTAGTCGATACGCCAGCCCACGTTCTTCTCGCGCGCCCGGCCGCGGTTGGACCACCAGGTGTAGCGGTCGGGCCGGGGATCGACGACGCGGAAGGCGTCGACGAACTTGAGCCGGTCGAACAGCATGTCCATCCAGGCCCGCTCCTCGGGCAGGAAGCCGGAGTTCTTCAGGTTGCCGCGCCAGTTCTTGATGTCGATCTGCTTGTGGGCGATGTTCCAGTCCCCGCAGATGACGTACTCGCGTGGGCGGCGCTTCACCCGGCGCAGGAAATCCTCGAACTCGTCGAGGAAGCGGAACTTGGCCTCCTGGCGCACTTCGCCGGAGGAGCCCGACGGCATGTACAGGGACGCCACCGAGAGCCCGGGGAACACCGCCTCGATGTAGCGCGCCTCGGGGTCGAACTCGGCCGAGCCGAAGCCCGCGATGACGCGGATCGGCTCCTGCCGGCAGTAAAGCGCCACGCCGCTGTAGCCCTTGCGCTCGGCATCGAGGTAGTAGCAGTGATAGCCCGCGGGCCGGAACAGCCCGTCGCTGATCTGGTGCTCCTGGGCCCGGGTCTCCTGCAGGCAGACGACGTCGGCCTGCTGGCCGGCGAGCCACTCGAAGAAGCCCTTGCGGGCGGCGGAACGGATGCCGTTGGCGTTGAGGCTGATGATACGCATGTCACAGGAGGACTCGGGCCTGCGGTGTATGATACCTGCCGACGCAGGATCGGCCGCAGCGCGGCCCACGACAGCCTTTGCGGATAGCTACATGCAGGATTACAAGCACGCCTTCATCGAGCTCGCCATGGCCCGCGGGGCCCTGAAATTCGGCAGCTTCACGCTGAAGTCGGGGCGCCAGAGCCCTTACTTCTTCAATGCCGGCCTGTTCAACACGGGTGCGGCGCTGGGCGAGCTGGGCGCCTGCTACGCGGACGCCATCGTCGCCTCCGGCATCGAGTTCGACGTGCTGTTCGGGCCGGCCTACAAGGGCATCCCGCTGGCCACGGCGGCCGCCACGGCGCTGGCCGAGCGCCACGGGCGCGACATGCCCTGGTGCTTCAACCGCAAGGAGGCCAAGGACCACGGCGAGGGCGGCAACCTGGTCGGCGCGCCGCTGGCGGGGCGGGTGCTGGTGATCGACGACGTCATCACCGCCGGCACCGCCATCCGCGAATCCATCAGCATCATCCGCGGCGCCGGGGCGGAGCCCTGCGGCGTGGTGCTGGCGCTGGACCGCCAGGAACGCGGGCGCGGGGAACGCTCCGCAGTGCAGGAGGTCGAACAGGACATGGGCCTGCCGGTAGCCAGCATCATCACCCTCGCGGACCTGCTGGCGGACATGGCGGCGCGGTCCGACACCGATGCCGAGAGCCTGGCGGCGCTGCGGGACTACCGCGAGCGCTACGGGGTCGGCTGAAGGCGGAAACCCAGGAAGATGTTGAGGGGGGAGGCACCCGGAGGCACTATGAGGCGCATGAGCATGAGACACCTTGGCTTGCTGGCCGCGCTGGCGCTCGCCGTCTTTCCCATGGCGGATGCTGTTGCCAGCTCCGGCAAGATCTACCGCTGGGTCGACGAGAACGGCGTGGTGCATTTCGGCGACGCCATCCCGCCCGAGTATTCCAAGGAACGCCACGACGTCGTGGACGAGCGCGGCGTGCGCACCGCGGTGAACGAGGCGCGGCCGGCGGAACCGGTGCAGAGCGACCGCGACCGCGCGCTGCTCGCCACCTACGGCAGCGTGGGGGAGATCGAGGAAGTGCGCGATCGGCGCACCGGCTACCTCGATGCGCAGAACGACGTGGCGCGGGATCGCCTCGAAGGACTGAAAACGCGCCGGCAGGAGCTCGAGGGCAACCCGAACGCCATGAACGAGCTCGCCACCGTGACCCAGCGCATCGGCGAGTACGAGGCCGAGATCGGGCGGCGCAGTCGGGAGATCGAGCGCATCCGCGGTGATTTCGACGCGGATATCCGGCGCTTCCGCGAACTGAAGGGGCTGCCGGAACCGGCCCAACCGGCGCCGCCACAGTAACCCGGGCCGGGCGGCGCGCGCCGCCTAGTGCCTGCCGGAGTGACCGAAGCCCCCGGCGCCCCGGGCACTGGCGTCGAAATCGTCCACCACCTCGAAACGCGCCCGCACCACCGGGACGATCACCATCTGGGCGAGGCGTTCGCCGGGCTGGATGGTGAACGGGGCGGTGCCCCGGTTCCATGCCGACACGTACACCTGGCCCTGGTAGTCCGAGTCGATCAGCCCGACCAGGTTGCCCAGCACGATGCCGTGCTTGTGCCCGAGCCCGGAGCGCGGCAGCAGCACCGCCGCCAGGCCGGGGTCGTCCAGGTGCATGGCCATGCCCGTCGGCACCAGTTCGGCCTGGCCCGGCGCCAGCTCCAGCGGCCCGTCCACGCAGGCGCGCAGGTCCAGCCCCGCGGAGCCGGCAGTGGCGTAGTCCGGCAGCGGGAAGTCGCGCCCCAGGCGCGGGTCAAGAATTTTCAGCTTGATGACCTGCACGCATCCTCTCCGCAATAATCTCCACCAGGCGCCGCGCCAGCCCGGCCTTGGCGCCGCTGCCCAGGTCCTCGCCGCCGCCCGGCCACAGCACGCGCAGCGCGTTGTCCTCGCGATCGAAGCCGCAATCGGCGCCGACGCGGTTGGCGGCGATCATGTCCAGGCGCTTGCCCTCCAGTTTCTTGCGCGCGTTGGCCTCGACGTCGTTGGTCTCGGCGGCGAAGCCGACCACGAAGGGCCGCGGCGCCGCCGCCGCCACCTCGGCGAGGATGTCCGGATTGCGCAGCAGCTCGAGCTGCATCTCGTCCGCCTGCTTCTTGATCTTGCTCGCGGCGACCTGCGCCGGGCGATAGTCCGCCACCGCAGCCGCGGCGACGAACACGTCCGTCCCGGCCAGCTCGCCCTGTACGGCCGCACGCATCTGCGCCGCGGTTTCGACCCGGATCACCCGCGCCCCGGGCGGCGACGGGAGATCCACCGGCCCACTCACCAGCACCACCTCGGCGCCGGCCTCGAGCGCCGCCCGCGCCACCGCGTAACCCATCTTTCCCGAGCTGCGGTTGGTGAGGTAGCGCACGGGATCGAGCGCCTCGCGCGTCGGCCCGGCCGTGACCATGACCTTGCGGCCTGCCATCGCACCCTCGGCCGGAGTCGGCGCCCCCTGCAGCGCGGCCACGATCTCGACCGGCTCGAGCATGCGCCCCGCCCCGGTCTCGCCGCAGGCCTGGGCGCCCTCGGCCGGGCCCAGCACGCGCAGGCCCCGGGCCTGCAGGCGCACGATATTGTCCTGCGTGGCGGGGTTGGCCCACATCTGCCGGTTCATGGCCGGCGCCACCCACAGCGGCGCCTCGGTCGCCAGGCACAAGGTGGTGAGCAGGTCGTCGGCCATGCCCGCCGCGAGCCGGGCGAGGAAATCCGCCGTGGCCGGCGCCACCAGCACCAGGTCGGCCCAGCGCGCCAGCTCGATGTGGCCCATGGCGGCTTCGGCCGCCTCGTCCCACAGGCTGTCGCGCACCGGGTTGCCGGAGACCGCCTGGAAAGTGAGCGGCGTGACGAACCTGGCCGCCGCCGGGGTCATGACCACGCGCACCTCGGCGCCCTGCTCGCGCAGGCGCCGCACCAGGTCGGGCGCCTTGTACGCGGCGATGCCGCCGGTGACGCCGAGAAGCACCTGTTTTCCAGCCAGACTGCCCATAAAGGCTCCATGCCCCGGATGCGTGCGGCAGCTTAACCTGAGTGACCCACGAATTGGCAACCTCGGGACACCTGCACGCCATGCCACACCTGCCCATCCGGGACTGGCCGAAGAGCGAGCGGCCGCGCGAAAAACTGCTCGCCGCCGGGCCTTCACGACTGTCCGACGCCGAATTGCTGGCCATTTTCCTGCGCACGGGCGCCCGCGGTCGCAGCGCCGTGGACCTGGCGCGGGAGCTGCTGGTGGGATTCGGCGGCCTGCGCGGCCTGCTCACCGCGGATCTCCCCCGCTTCTGCGCCCTGCCCGGCCTCGGGCCGGTGAAGTACGCCCAGCTGCAGGCCGGCCTGGAGCTGGCGCGGCGCCACCTCGAGGAGACCGTGCGGCGCGGTCCCGCCCTGGGCTCGCCCGACGCCGTCCGCACCTTCCTGCGGGCGCGGCTGCGCGACCTGCCGCACGAGGTGTTCTGCTGCCTGTACCTCGACAACCGCAACCGCGTGATCGCCTTCGAAGAGCTGTTCCGCGGCACCATCGACGGCGCCAGCGTCCATCCGCGGGAAGTCGTCAAGCACGCCCTGGCGCAAAACGCCGCCGCCCTCATCCTGGCCCACAACCACCCCTCCGGCGTGGCCGAGCCGAGCCAGGCCGACGAGGTCATCACCCGCCGGCTGAAGAGCGCCCTGGGGCTGGTGGACATCCGGGTGCTGGACCACCTGGTCGTGGGCGACGCGACCTGCGTATCCTTCGCCGAGCGCGGCCTGCTGTAGGCGGGAGAGCCCCGCGCGGCGGCCCGCGGTCTTGCACCACGGCAGGCGGGGCGGCATAATGCCCGACTCTCCAGCGACCGGGTCACCGGTTTTTTCGAGGAATAACAGTCATGTCGCGAGTCTGCCAGGTCACCGGCAAGGGGCCGATCACCGGGAACAACGTGTCCCACGCGAACAACAGGACGCGCCGGCGCTTCCTGCCGAACCTCCACACCCATCGCATCTGGGTGGAGAGCGAGCGGCGCTGGGTCAAGCTGCGCGTCTCCCAGCAGGGGCTGCGCATCATCGACCGCAAGGGCATCGACAGCGTCCTGTCGGAGCTGCGCGCCCGCGGCGAAAAGGTCTGAGGAGCAATACGATGCGCGACAAGATCAGGCTCGTATCGAGCGCCGGCACCGGCCACTTCTACACCACCACCAAGAACAAGCGCCTGCACCCGGAGAAGATGGAGGTCATGAAATATGACCCCCGCGTGCGCAAGCACGTGGCGTACAAGGAAGCCAAGATCAAGTAAGGCTTGCCGCGCTTGCAGCGACGCATGAAAAAGCCCGCCTTTCGGCGGGCTTTTTCGTTACCGGCTGTTGCCGCCAGGCGCGGCGCGCAGCAGGTTCAGGCCGCGCGCAGCTGGTAGCCGCGCAGGGACGCGGCGAATTCCTGCAGGGCGCGGACGCCGCTCTGCTCGGCCTGGGCGCACCACTCGCGAAACTGCGCCAGCAGGGCCTCGTTGCTCGCAGCCTTGCCGCTCCAGATGGACTTCAGGCGCTCGCGGAACTCGTGCACCGTGGCCAGCGCCTGGCTGTTCGCCAGCACTTCTTCCAGCCGCCGTCGCGCCGCAGCGTCCAGCAGCGCCGTCTCGCGCACCAGCAAACGCCGCAGATGCCCGCCGCGCTCCGGCAGGCGGGCGCGTAGCGCGGCCAGTTCCAGGCGCAGAGTCGGCAGGGTGACGTGCCGGCTGTAGTCGCGCATCACGTGCATGCGCGCCACGACCACGGCGCGCAGGGTTTCGAGCTCAGCCTGCGGGGCCGCAGCAGCGCGTGCCGGCCGGGGCGCGGTACGCCGCACCCGCGCCAGGCGGAAGAACTGCAGCAGCCGCAGCACGCCCCAGCCGATGTCGACCTCCCACGGGCGGATCGAGAAGCGTGCGGAGGAAGGATAGGCATGGTGGTTGTTGTGCAGTTCCTCGCCGCCGAGCAACAGCGCCCAGGGGGTGACGTTGCGAGACGCATCGGCGCACTCGAAGTTGCGGTAGCCGGCGTAGTGGCCCACCCCATTGATGATCCCCGCCGCGAGCAGGGGCTGGGAGACCAGCTGCACGGCGATCATGATGATGCCCGGCACGCCGAACAGCAGCAGGAAGGCGACGACCATCAGGCCGATGCCGAGGTAGGTGTGGCCGGAATAGACGTTGCGCTCCAGCCAGTCGTCCGGCGTGCCGCGACCATACTTCTCCAGGGTCTCGGCATTCTGCGCCTCGGCGCGGTACAGTTCCGCCCCTTCGAGGAGCACCTTGCGCAGCCCCTCGACCTGGGGACTGTGCGGGTCGTCGGGGGTTTCACAGCGCGCATGGTGCTTGCGGTGGATCGCGACCCATTCGCGCGTGCTGATGCCGGTGGTGAGCCACAGCCACAGGCGGCTGAAATGCCGGATGGCCGGATGCAGGTCGACGGCGCGGTGCGCTGCGTCCCGGTGCAGGTACAGCGTGACGGCGAAGACCGTGACCTGCACCATGAGCAAGGAGGCAAGCACGTAGCCCCAGGCGGACAGGCCGAGCAGGCCGTTGAAATGAGCGAGAATGAAATCCATCACAGGGAGCGCACCGTATTGAGAATCGTTCTCTCGACTATAGAGGGTCGGTACCGGGAAGTCATGTCGCGCGCTCCCGCGTTCGCGGACACGCCGCATGCCTGAGCTGCCGGAGGTCGAAACCACGCGCCGCGGCGTGGCGCCGTGGATCGAGGGCGTGCGGGTCAGCGCCGTGGACCTGCGCCAACCCGTGCTGCGCTGGCCGGTGCCGCGCAGCATGGCGCGCGAACTCCCGGGACGGCGCATCGTGGCGGCACGGCGCCGCGCCAAGTACCTGCTGTTCGAGGCCGAGGGCGACCGCACGCTCATGCTGCATCTCGGCATGAGCGGCAGCCTGCGCGTGCTGCAGCAGCCGGAACCGGCCGGCGTCCACGATCACCTCGACATCGCGCTGGAGAACGGGCGCGTGCTGCGTTTCCGCGATCCGCGTCGTTTCGGCTCGGTGGACTGGGTGCGCGGCGACCCGCTGCGGCATCCGCTGCTGCGCGAGCTCGGGCCCGAACCACTGGGCCCGGACTTCACCGCGGGGTATCTGCGCGCTGCCTGCCGCGGGCGACGCACCAGCATCAAGCAGCACATCATGAACGGCCGCATCGTCGTCGGCGTGGGCAACATCTACGCCAGCGAAGCGCTGTTCCGCGCCGGCATCCACCCGGCGCGCGCCGCAGGACGCATCGGCGCGCCGCGCATCGCCGCGCTGGTGGCCTCCATCCGCGAGGTGCTGGAGGACGCGATCCGCCAAGGCGGCACCACGCTGCGCGACTTCGCCTGGGGCGACGGGCAGAGCGGCTACTTCCGCATCGAGCTCGCCGCCTATGATCGCGCCGGCCAGCCCTGCCAGCGCTGTCATGGCATCATCAGGGCCATCGTCCAGGGACAACGCACGACTTACTACTGCCCCGCATGCCAAAGGTGAGCCGCCCGCAATGAGCCTGTTCAGCTTCTCCCGCCTGACACCGTTCGAGAGACTGCTGTCGGCGCTGACCTCGGTGCGGCCTGGCGAGGGTCGCGGCATCTTCCTCATGCTGGCGCAGATCTTCCTGCTCATGCTGAGCTATTACCTGCTGCGACCGCTGCGCGAAGCGCTCATCCTCGCGGAGGGCTCGCCGGAGATTCGCGCCTACGCCACCGGGGCCGTGGCGCTGGTGCTGATCTTCATCATCCCGCTGTACAAGATGCTGTTCTATTACCTGAAGAACAGCGGCGGGAAATCGGCCGTGCTGCGCTGGGTCGGCGCCTTCTTCGTCGTCAACCTGGTGATCTTCGCCGCCATGATCTGGCTCGAGATCCCCGTGGCGGTGCCGTTCTACATCTGGCTCGGCGTGTTCAGCGTCATGGTCGTGGCGCAGTTCTGGGCCTTTGCGGCGGACCTGTTCAACGTCAAGACCGGCCAGCGGCTGTTCGCGCTGATCATGGTCGGCGCCGCGGTGGGCGCCTGGCTCGGCAGCCAGGTCGCGGGCCGGCTGTTCGCCGTCCTCGGCGCGCCGCGCCTCATGCTGCTGGCTGCCGGCATCCTGGCGGTCACGCTGGTCATCAGCCGCAAGGCCGAGCAGGTAGTGCCCGAGGGCTCACGCAGCATCGATTCGCGCGACGCGGCCCCGGAGGAACTCAACGGCATCTCGAAGGTGCTGGCGGGCTTCCAGATCGTGGCGCGCAGCCGCTACCTGCTGCGCATTGCGGTGTTCGTGCTGCTGCTCAACTGGGTCAACTCCACCGGTACCTACATCCTCGCCACCTTCGTCACCGCGCATGCGGACGCGACCGTCATCGCCAGCGGCGGGGCCGTCACCAGCGGCGAGGTGCTGGCGCGCTTCTATGGCAGCTATTTCGCCTGGATCACCGCGCTGCAGATCGGCCTGCAGCTGTTCCTGGTGTCACGCATCTTCCGCTGGTTCGGCGTGCGCGGCGCGATCCTGGTGCTGCCGCTGGTGATGGTGACGAGCTACGGCCTGATGCTGCTGGTGCCGGTGTTCGCACTGGTGCGCGTGATGATGATCGCGGAGAGCGCCACCAATTACTCGGTGCAGAACACCACCAATCATGCCCTGTACCTGCCGGTGACGCGCGACGAGAAGTACGTCGGCAAGACCACCATCGACACCTTCTTCGCGCGCTTCGGCGACCTGGTCTACGCGGCGATGATCTTCCTCACCGCCCAGGTACTGCTGTTCGACATCAGCTGGATCATCGCCATCAACCTCGGCCTGGCCGTGGTGCTGGTGACCCTCGGCATAGGCATCGGCCGCCACCACCGCAGCGAGATCCGGCAGAACCTCGCCAACCTGCCGCCGGTGGTGAATGCGCGGCTGCCGGACGTCTACGTGCCGGCCGGGCAGATGCTGGTGTTCACCGTGCCCGAGCACGCCTTCCTCGATCCGGACCCGGGCGATGCGCTGCGCTTCCAGGCCTGCTGCGGCGACGGCGCTCCGCTGCCCGGCTGGGTCCGCTTCGACGCCTTCAACCACAGTTTCACCATCCGGCCGCCGCCCGGGGAGAGCGGGACGCTGGAGGTGAAAGTGTCGGCCACCGACTTCGAGGGCCTGAGCGTGGAGTCGGCCTTCGCCATCAGCTACGGCGCCGACCCCGTGCCCCGCTTCATGGAAGCTGCTGCAGAGCCTGTGCCCGGCTGACCAGCGCCTGCACCTGGCGCCGGTTGAGCCAGGGGCGGAGCGGCTCGAGCCGTTCCTCCGTGACGCGCGCCAGCATGGCAGCAAGCTCGGGCGTGATCTCGACGCGTGCGTCTTCCAGCATGTCGGGAATGCCACGCTCCGTGCCGAAGGCACGGCTGTGGTCGATCAGCCAGACCTGGTGGCGGGCGTCGTACAGCACGTTGCCGAGATTGCGGTCGACGTTGAAGATCAGCAGGTCGAATACGTTCATGAGGTTGAACTGCGCGGCGATGCTGCAGGGCGTGTCGAGGGGGATGCCGTCACGCTGTCGCTTGCCCTCGTGAAAGCTGTCCGGCAGCCAGTACTGCAGCGTGCCGGCTTCGCCCTCCAGCGTCCTGGCCACGGCCACCGGCACCATCCCGAGTCCCAGGATGCGGTCGAGCTTGTAGGCCGCGATGTCGTAGACGTGGCGGTCGGCACGATCGTCCGCGCGCGACCAGCGGCGCTTGCTCTCCAGGCCGGGGTCGGTGTCCATGCTCTTGAACACGCCCTGCATGACCTTGCCGTCCTGCTCCAGGGTGAGGCGGCGCGGCCGGGTCACGCCTTCGCCCAGCTCCTCCACGCGGGTGATCTCGGCGCTGCGCAGGAAGTCCTCGATCTCGGCGTCCGTCATGCCGTAGGGCCGGTCCCACTGGCGCACCGGCTCGGCCGCCACGGCGACCGCGCCCGCACCGGGATACCAGGCGAATATCGCGTCGTCCTCGAACACCAGCGCAGCCGGGTTGCCTTGATAAGCGGCGCGATTCATGCCGGTGTCGACGCGGTAGACCAGGCCGTCGAGGCGACTGGTGAGCCGCCGCTCGGCGGTCGGCGTGTGCCCGATCACCACCCGCGCCGCACCGAGCGCGGCCAGGATGTCACGCAGCGCCGGCGCCTCGGCCCAGGCATGGCAGCGGGCGTTGCCGCGGTACCAGAGTACCCCGTCGGGGTGGAACGGCAGCCCGTCGAGCGCGTCCGCGATCGCGCGCGCCTTGCCTGCCTGCGCTGCTGCCGCCGCGCCCTCTGCCGTGTCCCGCGCCCAGTCGCGCAGGTCGCCGAAGTCGTCCTCGTCCGCCATGACGCCGGCGGCGAGCAGCGCATGCCATCCATCCGTCACGGTGCGCAGGTCGCCCGCGGCGGCGCGGTTGATCTCCGCCAGCGACAAGCCCTCGGCGCGGGACGACAGCCCGCCGTGCACGAACAGCGTGTCGTTGATCACCAGTGCGAATGGCAACGTCAGCAGCCAGCGCCCGTAAGCGCCGTCGGGCGCGAGCGCGGCACGGCGTTCGAAGAAGCCTGCGGGAAAGCCCGCGCGCGCCTCGGCGCCGTACTGGGCATAGTCGCCCGCGCTGACATAGCGCAGGTCGCCGACCAGGTTCATCGCCTCGTGGTTGCCGGCCAGCACGTGCACGGCGCCGCCGGCCGCGGCGGCTTCCTGCTGCAGGCGCATCATGAGGTCCATCACCTGGCGCCCGTGGTCGCCGCGGTTCAGCAGGTCGCCGACCGACACCAGGTGCGTGGCGCCGCCGCTCCAGCGATCCTCGGCATCGATCAGGCCGATGTCCCGCAGCAGGCCATGCAGCTCGTCGTAGGCGCCATGCACATCGCCGATGGCGACCACCCGCTCGACGCCCGCGATGCGCCATGGCTCGGCCGCATAGCCTGGCGGCGCGGCCAGCAACCACGCGAGGAGGAGAAGAAAAAAGAGTCTCGTCGCAATCAGGCGCATGCGTTCATCCTCCGCGCAGGCGCCATGCCCGGCGCGCGCTCCTCAACGGTCACTCTAGCTCCGGATGGCCCCACGGCGTGGGCGGGAGAGCCACCGGCGCCGCGAGGTCGAACTCCACCCGGAACAGCCGCCCCGAAGGCCGGGACAGCTCGTAGACGAAACGTTCGCCCGGCGCGATCTCCATCGCCCAGGTGTTCTGCAGCGAGGCCGCCAGGCCCTCGCGCTGGAACATGGCGACGGAGTGCTGGTCCACGGGAAACTCCTGGCGCCATGGCGTGCCCGGCCCGGTGCTGTCGCCGCCGTACTGGGTGACGGCGTCCTCGCTGCCGTCCTCGTGGCGGTGGTCGTGCTTCAGGCGCAGCCCCTCCGGCGTGCGGGTCAGCACCCAGGTGCGGCTGTGGTCGTCGCCGACATGGAAGGGAATCTTCAGCTCCCCGGGCGTGCATTCGCGCACGTGCATCACCAGCGCCTTGCCGGCGAAAGGATCGTCCGGCTGCGGCGGCTCGTTGGCCACGATGCGCCCGGCGAAAGCCTGGCCGCAATGGCTCGCAATGCGCGCCATGAAAGCATCGGGCGGATACATCTCGGAGCTCGCCGGCAGCGCCGCAGCGCCAAGGCCGAGACACAGGAACAGCACGCCACGGTTCAGTAAGTCCATGTCTCCACCTCCGCACGCGGGTCAGTCGCCGCCTGCATGCGTCGCTCGCCGAGGTCCCAGGTGACCACGTTCATGTTGCCGTACAGGCGCCGGCTCTGCTGCAGCACGTGGCCGCGCCGCTCGAGCTCGACCAGCTCCGCGGCGCTCAATGCGCCTTCCTCGTACAGCACCCGGTCGGGCAGGTACTGGTGGTGATAACGCGGCAGCGCGACCATGCCCGCGGCGTCGGCGCCGTCCACCCATGCCAGCGAGGCCAGCAGCACCATGCTGATGATGCGGCTGCCGCCCGGCGTGCCCAACACCGCGACCCCGCGCGGCGACTCGATGAAGGTCGGCGTCATGCTCGAGAGCATGCGCTTGCCCGGCTGGATGTTGTTCGCCCCGGCCCCCACCAGCTGGTAGAGGTTGGGTGCGCCCGGCTTCACCGCGAAATCGTCCATCTCGTTGTTCAGCAGCAGGTCGAGCCCGGGCACCGCGAAGCTGCTGCCGAACCAGCCGTTGATGGTCTGCGTCACCGCCACCCGGTTGCCCTCGGCGTCGATGATGGAGAAATGCGTGGTGTGCTCCCCGCCGTCCTCGCTGTGCAGCGGCGCGAAAGTCGCGCTGGGCGTGGCGCGATCCAGCCGCAGCGTGGCGCGCAGCCCGTCCGCGTAAGCCGGGTGCAGCAGCGTCTGCAGCGGCATGTCGACGAAGTCCGGGTCGCCGAGCCAGGCGCGGTCGCGGAAAGCGCGCCGCAGCACCTCGATCACCAGGTGCTTCCGGTCCACCTCCGCCAGTTCTTGCGCCGGCCCCGACTGCAGCATGTTGAAGGCCTGGATCATGGCCACGCCCCCGGCCGACGGCGGCGGCGGCACGACCAGGCGCAGGCCGCCGGGATACTCCGCCACCAGCGGTTCGCGTTCCACCACGCGATAGCCCTGCAGGTCCTCGAGCGACCAGATCCCGCCGTGTGCCCGTACGGCCTCGACCATGCGCGCCGCAATCTCGCCCTGGTAGAAACCGGCCGCACCCTCCGCCGCGAGACGCTCCATCACCTCGGCCAGCCCCGGCAGGCGGATGAGCGTGCCCGGCTCCGGCACCTTGCCTTCCGGCAGGTACGCCTCGACACCCGGCCAGCGCCGCAATTGCTCGGCCTTGAAGGTGAGGCCGAGGTGCATGCGGCGATACAGCGGGAAGCCCTCGCGCGCCTGGCGGATGGCCGGAGCCAGCGCCTGCTCGAAGGGGAGGCGCCCGTAGCGCTCGCTGATGTGCACCAGCGCGGCCGGCGTGCCCGGGATCCCGGCCGCCAGCGGCCCGTTGAGCGACAGCCCTTTGACCGGCTCGCCCTCGGCGTCGAGGTACATCGCGGCATGCGCCGCGCCGGGCGCGGTCTCGCGCGCGTCCACCACCACCTGGCGACCGTCCGCGGCAAAGTGCAGCAGCCAGAACCCGCCGCCGCCCAGGCCGGAAGAGAACGGCTCGACCACGCCCAGCGCCGCGCTCACGGCGACGGCCGCATCGAAGGCATTACCGCCGGCCTTGAGCACTTCCAAGCCGGCGCGCGTCGCCAGCGGGTGCGCACTGGCGATCGCCGCCTGGCCGGGGGGCGGCGCCGGTTCCGCCGCGACGCTGCTGACGCACGTCAGCAGCGCCAGCGCCAGCCAGGCGTGGAGGCATCGTCGGCCAAGCGCGCGGCTCATCACTTCCCTCCCGCAGCGTCGCGGCGCCGGCACAGCGCCGCCTCCACCACGGGGTGCACGAAGCGCGACACGTCCCCGCCGAGCAGCGCGATCTCGCGCACCATGCTCGAGGAGATGAAGCTGAACTGCTCGGTCGGGGTGAGGAAGACGGTCTCGACGTGGCCGGCGATCTGGCGGCTCATGGTGGCGAGCTGGAATTCGAACTCGAAGTCCGACACCGCGCGCAGGCCGCGCACCATGACGTCCAGCCCGTGCTCCTCGGCGAACTTCACCGTCAGGCCGCTGTAGCCGCGCACCTCGACGTTGGGGATGTCCGAAAGCACCGCGCGCGCCAGCGCCACGCGCTCTTCCAGGCTGAACAGCGGCGCCTTGGACGGGTTGGCGGCGATGGCCACCACCACGCGCTCGAAAATCGAGGCGGCGCGCCGGATCAGGTCCTGGTGGCCGTTGGTGATGGGATCGAAGGTACCGGGATACAGCGCCGAGGTGCTCATGTCTCTCCTGCCGTGTGCGGCTCGAAACGCGCCAGATGGTAACGCACCTGGCCCGCCGCGGCGCTGCGCGCCAGCACCCAGCCAGGCGGCAGCGCCGGGGGCGCGGCTCCGGCCTCGTGCTCCAGGTAGACAACACTCGCCGCTCCCACCCAGCCGCGTGCCACCAGCCGCGCGAGGGCGGGGGCCAGCATGCCGCGCCGGTAAGGCGGGTCGAGAAACACGACATCGAAGCGCGTCGCGGGTCCCTCGAGATAGCCCGCCGCATCCATGCGCACGGTGCGGCCGCGATCGCAGCGCAGCAACTCCAGGTTGGCGGCAAGCTGGCGCAAGGCAGCGGGGGCCTGGTCGACGAAGATCACTTCCCCGGCGCCGCGCGACAGCGCCTCGAGGCCCAGCGCGCCGCTGCCTGCGTAGAGGTCGAGGCAGCGCGCCCCGGCGATTACCGGCGCCAGCCAGTTGAACACGGTCTCCCGCACACGATCCGGGGTCGGGCGCACATCCTCCAGCGCCGGCACGGCCAGGCGCCGGCTGCGCCACTCGCCGCCGATGATGCGAAACTGCCCGGGCCGGCCACCCGGAGCACGCTTGTGTCGACGATCTGCGGATTTGGCCATGCAGCAAAGTTAAGGCCTTGAAACGACTCCGACAACCGGCGTAGGCTTGCTGGGACGTGCGCGGCAGACAGCCGGATGTCCGAGCCGCGGCGCGCGCGTCCCCGACCATAAGATTCGATAAAGATCACCCCTGTTGGGAGGAGTCAGAACAATGAGAAGCCTCTATTCGGTGACGCTGGTCGCCGTGGCGCTGGCGTTGTCCGGGTGCATCAAGGACTCGGAAAGCGTTTCCGGCAAAATTGGCGAGCCGAATACCGGCGTGCCGCAGGTGCCGACGGCCGACGCGACTTTCCGCGCCCAGTTCGACCCGCTGAAAGCCATCATGCCGTACCCGAACGACATCCTCGGCTTCGTCGCGGCGCCGGATACCGACGGCACGCTAAACCTGCCGGCGCAGCCGCTGCAGCCGCTGGCGCCGCTGGTCAACCAGCTCGACGGCTTCTCCATCAACGCTCGCATCAGCGCCAACTTCACGCGCGCGGTTGACCCGGAGAGCCTGGCGCCGGGCACCGTGTTCCTCATCGAGGTGGCGATCGACCCGGCCACCAAGGGCGTCGTCGGCCTGTCCGACGCCACCCTGTGCAAGCTCGGCGCCGCGCCGCCGGAAGCCTGCGCCTCGATCGGCGTGGCCTGGGGCGGACAGAGCCCGTTCCTGGTCCAGGGCGTGGACTACGAGGTCGGCGTCGCGCCGGACATCGACGCCGGCGGCCAGACCATCCAGCTGAAGCCGCTGCGCCCCCTGAACTCCAACCGCGGCAACCTGTTCACGCCGGGCACCGAAAACGGCTACCTGCTGTTCCTGACGGACGGCATCACCGACACCGCCGGCAACCCGGCCCAGCCCGACGCCACTTACGCGGCCATCCGCGCCGGCTTCCTCTCCGGCGCCATCCAGTTGCCGGACCCGGAAGTGGGCCTGCCGCCCGGCCTGACCACTGAACAGCTGCTCGGCATCTTCATCGCCGCGCACCTCGCCGTGGGCGAAGTGGTGCAGATCGACCCGGCCAACGTCGTCGTCACTGCCAGCTTCACCACCCAGGACACGACCACGGTGCGTGACACGGTGGCCGACATGGCGACCGCCGGCCCGAGCCAGGTCGAGCGCGCCGTAACACCGGTGCCGGTGCCGATCTCCGCCGAGATCACCCTGCCCCCGGGCACGCCGGTAACGACCACCCTGCTGCTCGGCCTGCAGGGCGTCGACGGCACGGCCATCCCCGGCGAGGGCGACGTGTACGCCGGCGCCGTCGTGGTGCCTTACTACCTGTCGCCGCCTTCGGCCGAGGCACCCACGGCGCCGCTGAACCTGCCGTGGATCGCAGCCTCCGAGAGCCCGCTCGACGAGACCAGCCGGGTGCTCAACAAGTACAACCCGGTGCCGCTGAAGCGCGCCGACCAGCCCGTTCCGGTGCTGATCACGGTGCCCAACGACAATACCGCCTACGCGGCACTGAATGGCGGCACGGCCGTGAAGCCGGAGACCGGCTGGCCGGTGGTGATCTTCTATCACGGCATCACGCGCAACCGATTTGATGCGCTGGCCCTCACCGAGCCGCTCAACAACGCCGGCTACGTCGTAATCGCCATCGACCAGCCGCTGCACGGCGTGGCCGCGCCGGAGATCGATTTCGAGACCATCACGCCGGAAGAACTGGCCGACATCCTGGCCAACAACCCGACGGCGCTGCTGCGGGTCCCCGGCGTGCCGGAGCGCACTTTCGATCTCGACCTGCTCAACAACACCACGGGCGCGGCCGGTCCGGACGGCGTCGTCGACGCCAGCGGCGCGCACTTCATCAACCTGTCCAACGGGCTGGTGAGCCGCGACAACCTGCGCCAGGCGGCCGCCGACCTGGTGGCGCTGACGCGCACCATCCCGACCATCGACCTCGACGGCGACGAGTTGCCCGACCTCGACGGCAGCCGCGTGCACTTCATCGGCCAGTCGCTGGGCGGCATTTCCGGCACCAACTACCTCGCCATGGACGACACCGCGGTCACCGCGACCCTGGGCGTCGCGGGCGGCGTGATCTCCGACCTGCTGCTGGACAGCTTCTCCTTCGGCCCGCGTATCGAGGCGGGGCTGATCGGCAACGGCCTGGTGCCCAACACCAGCCTGTACAACAACTTCATCCGCGACCTGCAGTCGCTGGTGGATGCGGGCGACCCGATCAGCCACGCGGCCGACGCCGCCGGCGCTGCCGCCATCCACTTCATCCAGGTGGATGGCGACCTGGTGGTGCCGAACAGCGCCTCCAACCGCCTCGCCGCCGAGATGGAGCGGGCCGGCCTCGAGGACTACGCCTTCTCGCCGACCCCGGTCATCGATCTGGCCGGGCTGAAGGCGCGCGTCTGCTTCACCAACGGCGCCTCGCACGGCTCCCAGCTCGACCCGGGCACCACGCCCGAGTCGCAGACCGTGACCGGCGAGATGCAGGCCCAGCAGCTGGTGTTCATCGCCGGCAACCCGCTGGTGCCGCTGCCCGCGAACGGCCAGACGCTGCTCTTCGGCGGCAGCCAGAGCCCGCTCGCGGCCAGCGTGTACGGCGATTTCGCCACGGACTGCGACGCGCCCGACCGCGTGCGGACCAACGAGCCGGCGCCGGTCGAATAACCGGCTGCAGCCTTCTCATGACGGGCGGCCCTCGGGCCGCCCGTTTTCTTTCCGGGGGCGCGAGCGAAGCGGTAGCATAGGGCCTCGTCCGCAACCGCCTTTCGCACCGCCCATGTCTTCACCTCCCCCCACCCCCGCAACCGAGCCCGGCGCCGGCGAAAAGCGCAAGGGCTTCTTCCGCCGCCTGCGCGAGCGCCTCAACAAGGGCGACAGCTGGCTGACCTACGATCTCGCCCATCTCCTGCCGGGCGGCAAGGTCGGCGAGGAATTCATCGAGGAGATGGAGACGCGCCTGCTCACCGGCGACGTCGGCGTGGACGCCACCCAGCAGATCGTCGACGGTCTGGAGAGAAAACTCTGGCGCGACGAGCTCGGCGACAGCCGCGCGGTGCTGGCCACCATCCGCGACAGCATGCTGGGCATCCTCGGGCCCTGCGAGCAGCCGCTGCGCATTCCCGACGACGTGCGGCCTTTCGTGATCCTGGTGGTGGGCGTGAACGGCTCGGGCAAGACCACCACCATCGGCAAGATCGCGCATCGGCTGAAAAGCGACGGGCTCTCGGTGATGCTCGCCGCCGGGGACACTTTCCGCGCCGCGGCGGTGGAGCAACTGCAGGCCTGGGGCCAGCGCAACAACGTGCCGGTAATCGCCCAGGGCACCGGCGCCGACCCGGCAGCGGTCGCCTACGACGCCTTCGAGGCGGCGCGGGCGCGCGGCGTGGACGTGCTGCTGGCCGACACCGCGGGGCGCCTGCACACCCAGGAAAACCTCATGGACGAGCTGCGCAAGGTGAAGCGCGTGCTCACGCGTCTCGATCCCGCGGCGCCACACGAGGTGCTGCTGGTGCTGGACGGCGGCAGCGGCCAGAACGCGCTGCTGCAGGCACGTCGTTTCAACGAGGCCATCGGCCTGACCGGTGTCGCCATCACCAAGCTGGACGGTACCGCGAAGGGCGGCGTGGTCCTGGCGGTGGCGCGCGAACTGCAGCTGCCGGTGCGCTTCATCGGCATCGGCGAAGCGATCGAGGACCTCGCCCCCTTCGAGGCGGGCCCCTTCGTCGACGCCCTGCTTGGCGCACCCGGCGAACGCGCCCCACGGTGAGGCCATGATCCGCTTCGAGCAGGTGTACAAGCGCTACCCGGGCGGGCGCGACGCGCTGCGCGACTTGAGCTTCCGCGTCGCCGAGGGCGAGATGGCGTTTCTCACCGGCCACTCCGGCGCCGGCAAGAGCACGCTGCTGAAACTGGTCGCCTGCATCGAGCGGCCCACGCGCGGCCAGGTGCTGATCGGCGGGCGCAACACCGGCGGCATCTCGCGGCGCCAGGTGCCGGCCTTCAGGCGCCACATCGGCATGGTGTTCCAGGACCACAAGCTGCTGGCGGATCGCACGGTGTTCGACAACGTGGCGCTGCCGCTGGTGATCGCCGGCACCGGGTCGCGCGAAACCGGCCGGCGCGTGCGCGCAGCGCTGGACCAGGTCGGGCTGCTCGGCAAGGAAGGCCTGCCGCCGGTCATGCTCTCCCAGGGTGAGCAGCAGCGCGTCGGCATCGCGCGCGCCATCGCCGCCCGCCCGCCCCTGCTCATCGCCGACGAGCCGACCGGGAACCTGGATCCCGACCTGTCGCTGGAGATCATGTACCTGTTCGCGCGCCTCAACCGCGTCGGCACCACGGTGCTCGTCGCCAGCCACGACCTGGCGCTGCTCGAGCGCATGGGCCATCGCCGCATCGCGCTGGGCGACGGACGCCTCGTCGAGGACCTGGATCATGCCTTCCCGGGCGCCCCGGCCTAGGGCCCGCAAGGGCGGGCCAAAGCGCGGGCGGCAGCCGCTGCTGGCCCGCCTGTCCGCCCTGCGCCTGCCGCGACCGGCGCTCAAGTGGCCGCGCTGGCGCGGCCCCGGGCTGCTGCGCAGCTGGGTGCGCCTGCACGTCCAGACGCTGGTCGGCTCCCTCGGCCGGCTGGCGGAGCAGCCTGTCGCCACCGCCATGACGCTGGCCGTGATCGGCATCGCCCTGGCCCTGCCGGCGAGCCTGTACCTGCTGGTGAACAACCTGCAGGGCCTGTCGGGACACTGGGAGCAGGGCGTCGAGCTGTCGGTCTACCTCGAGCCGGGACAGCCGGAGGCGCAGGTCCGGTCCCTCGCCGCCGACATCGAGGCGTGGGACGAGGTCGCCGCCACCGGGCTCATCACGGCCGCAGAGGCGCTGGTGACTTTCCGCGCCGAGTCCGGGCTGGGAGATGCCCTCGGCGCACTCGAGCACAACCCGCTGCCACACTTGATCACCGTGCGGCCCGCGCCCGATCACGACTCTCCGGAGGCGATCGAGGCCATGGCCGAGCGCCTGCGTGCGCTGCCGGAAGCGGACCTGGTGCAGGCCGACGCCGACTGGGTGCGCCGCCTGTTCGCCATGCTGGACATCGCGCGGCGCCTCGCCACGCTCGCCGGCGTGCTGCTCGCCGTGGGCGTGCTGGTGATCGTCGGCAACACCATCCGCCTGGACATCCAGAACCGTCGTGCGGAAATCGAGGTCATGAAGCTCATCGGCGGCACGGACGGCTTCATCCGCCGGCCGCTGCTCTACGGCGGCACCTGGTACGGCCTCGGCGGCGCCCTGGTGGCGCTGGCCATCGTGCAGCTCGGGCTCTGGACGCTGTCGGACCCGGTGGCGCGCCTGGCCGGGCTGTACGGCTCCGGATTCCGCCCGGGCGGCCTCGGCGGCACGGGTGCGCTGGCGTTGTTGCTGCTCGGCGCGGGTCTCGGCTGGCTCGGCGCCTGGGTGTCGGCTACGCGCCACCTGCGCCGGGTCGAGCCCGGCCTGTAGGGGAACCCCGGCGCCGCTTAGCACTCTAACCGCTCGAGTGCTAAAATTCGGCCGCTATGGGAGGAAATGCATGAGCTCAGCGCTCGTCGCACGACATGATGGAATGATGCTGGCCGTCCCGGTCGGCAACCTGGACGCCTACATCAACGCGGTGTCCAGCGTGCCCGTGCTCAGCGCGGAAGATGAAACCGAGCTGGCCTGGCGCTTCCGGCGCGACAACGACCTCGACGCCGCCCGCCAGCTGGTGCTGTCGCACCTGCGCTTCGTGGTGCACATCGCGCGCGGCTACAACGGCTACGGGCTGCCCCTCGGCGACCTGGTGCAGGAAGGCAATATCGGCCTGATGAAGGCCGTGAAGCGCTTCGATCCCAGCGTGGGCGTGCGCCTGGTGTCCTTCGCCGTGCACTGGATCCGCGCCGAAATCCACGAGTTCGTGCTGCGCAACTGGCGCCTGGTCAAGGTCGCCACCACCAAGGCGCAGCGCAAGCTGTTCTTCAACCTGCGCAAGGCCAAGCAGCGCCTGGGCTGGCTCTCCGCGGAGGAGACCCGCGCCGTGGCGGAGGACCTGGGCGTGACCCCGGCCGAAGTCAACGAGATGGAACAGCGCCTGGCGGCGCGCGACATGGCGCTGGACCCGGCGCCCGACGCCGACGACGAGGAACGCATCGGCAGCCCGGCGCATTTCCTGCCGGCGCCCGATGCGGATCCCGCCGAGCTGGTCGCCCGGGACGACTGGGAAGACAACGCCACCGAGGCGCTGGGCGCCGCCCTCGCCGACCTCGACGAGCGCGGGCGCGCCATCCTGCAACGGCGCTGGCTCAGTGAGCAGAAGGCGACCTTGCAGGAACTGGCCGCAGAGTACGGCGTCTCGGCCGAGCGCATCCGCCAGCTCGAGGCGGCGGCGATGAAGAAGCTGCGCGCCGCGCTGGCCGGCTCCAGCGCCGCCTGGTCAGCCTAGCCCTTCCGGGGCGCGCTCAGCCCGTAATCGGCGACAGCCGGATTTCCACCCGCCGGTTCAGTGCCCGACCTTGCGCGGTCGTATTGTCCGCGATCGGCTGCGTCAGGCCGCGACCAAAAGCGAGGATGCGCTGGCGATCGATGCCACGGTTGTTCAGGTAAGTCGCCACCGTGGCCGCCCGCTGCTCCGAGAGGGTCTGGTTGTAAGCCGCGCTGCCCGTGCTGTCCGTGTGACCCGTGACCTCGACGACTGTCTTGTCGAACTTCAGCGCCACCAGCGCCACCGAGTCGAGCACGCCGAAGAACTGCGGCTTGAGGTCCGAGCTGTCGGTCTCGAAGGTGATGTTGCCGGGCATGTTGAGCACGATCTCGTCGCCCACGCGCGTCACACCGACCCCGGTGCCTTCCAGTTGGCGCCGCAGCTCGGCTTCCTGCTGGTCCATGTAGTTGCCCACCGCGCCGCCGGCCAGCGCGCCGACGCCGGCGCCGATCAGGGCGCGCTTGCGCCGTTCCTTGGAGTCGTCGCCCGTGAGGATGCCCAGCAGCGCCCCGGCCCCGGCGCCGATGGCGGCGCCCTTGGTGGCGCTCGCGGTCTTCTCCTCGCCGGTGTAGGGGTCGATGGTCTGGCAGCCGGCCACCAGGGCGGCGGCGACGGCGGTGAGCATTAAACGCTGCATGCGGGAAGTCATGATGATTCTCCCTGGTTCCTGTTTTTGCGCTGCCGGGCCGGGTCCCGCCGGAAGCGGCTTGTGTTAGTTTCTCAGACCGTCGCGCCCGGCGCGCGTTCCGGAATTGCCTGGAGGACACCGATGCGCAGCATCCACCAGTGGCTGGCCGAGTACGGCGAGAGCCACCAGAACCCGGTCAACAAGCGGATCCACTGGGTCTGCGTGCCGGCCATCGTGCTCAGCGTCATCGGCCTGCTGTGGTCGTTGCCGGTGCCGGAGGCTTTCGGCGCCATCTCGCCGGCGATGAACTGGGCCGTGCTGTTTGCCATGGCAGCTGTAGTGTACTACTTCATCCTCTCGGTGCCGCTGGGTATCGGCGCCGCAGCAGGGTTGGCGCTGCTGCTGCTCGCGACGGCCGCGCTGGATCGACTGGCCACCCCGCTGTGGGTGCTCTCGCTGGCGATCTTCGTGGTGGCCTAGATCGGCCAGTTCATCGGCCATCACGTCGAGGGCAAGAAACCCTCATTCTTCAAGGACCTGCAGTTCCTGATGATCGGCCCGCTGTGGCTGCTGGCGGCGGCGTACCGCGGCGCCGGGCTGCGTTACTGAGTCCCGCCCCGTTCCGCGCACGCGCCTGAGTCCCGCGCCGCCTGCGCGACGGCGCGGCTCACGGCATCGTGCACGCGCGCGTCCAGCGGCTCCGGCACCAGCTCGTGCTCGCCGGCATGGTCGGCGATGGTCTCGGCGGCTGCGACGAGCATCTGGTCGGTGAAGCGGCGCGCGCCGGCTTCCAGGGCGCCGCGGAACAGGCCCGGAAAGCCCAGCACGTTGTTGATGCTCTTGCCGTCCGCGGCAAAAGACGCCCCGGCCGCGAGGGCGTCGGTCGGCTCGATCTCGGGGTCCGGGTTGGACAGCGCCAGGATGACCTGGCCGGGGCGCACCATGGCGGGCTTGAGCAGGCCGCGCACGCCGGTGGTGGCGATGACGATGTCGGCCTCGGCCATGACGCGAGCCAGCTCGGCCGGCTCACCGCCCAGCGCGGCGAAGCGCTCCAGCGCCGCGGGGTCCAGGTCGGCGCCGAGGATGCGCGGCGTGCCGCGCGAGAGCAGCAACCGTGCGATGCCGATGCCCGCGGCGCCCAGGCCCACCTGGCCGACGACGCTCTGGGACAGCCGCTGCCCGGCCTGGCGCCCGGCATTGCGCACCGCCGCCAGGGCGACCACGGCCGTGCCGTGCTGGTCGTCGTGCAGCACCGGGATGTCGAGCCGGGCGCGCAGCGTATCCTCGACCTCGAAGCACGCCGGCGCGGCGATGTCTTCGAGCTGGATGGCGCCGAACGAGGGCGCGATGGCCGCCACCACGGCGGCGAGCTTCTGCGGATCCTTCTCGTCCACCAGGATGGGCACGCCGGACAGCCCGGCCAGCCCCGCCATCAGCGCGGCCTTGCCCTCCATGACCGGCAGCCCCGCCAGCGGGCCGATGTCGCCGAGGCCGAGCACGGCGGTGCCGTTGGTGACGATGGCCACGGTGCGTGCGATGGCGGTGAACTCGCGCGCCAGCGCCGGCTCGTCGCGGATGGCCAGGCACACGCGTGCCACGCCGGGCGTGTAGACGTCGCGCAGGATCTGCAGGCTGCCGATGTCGAGCGCGCTGACGGTGCGGATCTTGCCGCCGCGATGCCGGTTGAACACCCGGTCGGAGCGGCCGAGCAGGCGGGCGGTCGGCAGGGCGTCGATGCGCTGCTGCAGCCGCGGCCCCGCGCTGGCCTCCATCTCCAGCGTGATCTCCCACACCGTGCGGTCCTGGTCGCGGCGCACCGCGGCGAGGTGCTCCACCACCAGGCCCTCCTCGCCGATCACGGCCAGGATGCTCGCCAGGCTGCCCGGGCGGCGCTCGGATTCGACCAGCAGGATCTCGGGTATCTTCATGGCGCGCATTATAGAATGGGCGCCTGCCAGCCCGGAGATTCCAGCGTGAGTGCCGTCAATCCCCTCGACTTCTACGACGTCCGCAGCCTGCTCAGCGAGGACGAGCAGATGGTGAAGGACACCGTCGCGCGCTTCACCGACGAGAAGGTGCTGCCGATCATCCGCGAGTGCTTCGAGGAGCACCGCTTCCCGGCCGAGCTGGTGCCGGAGATTGCTGCGCTCGGCCTGCTCGGCTCGTCGCTGGAGGGCTACGGCTGTGCCGGCCTGAACGGCGTCTCCTACGGTCTCATCTGCCAGGAGCTGGAGCGCGGCGACTCGGGCATCCGCAGCTTCGTCTCGGTGCAGTCCAGCCTCGTCATGTGGCCGATCCACGCCTACGGCAGCGAGGAGCAGAAACAGCGCTGGCTGCCGGCGCTCGCCGCCGGCGAGGCCATCGGCTGCTTCGGCCTCACCGAGCCGCACGGGGGCTCCGACCCCGGCAACATGAAGACGCACGCGAAGCGCGACGGCGGCGACTGGGTGATCAACGGCGCCAAGATGTGGATCACCAACGGCAGCGTCGCCGATGTCGCCGTGGTGTGGGCCATGACCGAGGACGGCCTGCGCGGCTTCCTGGTGGAAAAAGGCACGCCCGGCTTCGACGCCCCCGAGATCCATCGCAAGTTCTCGCTGCGCGCCTCGGTGACCTCCTCGCTGTTCTTCGACAATGTGCGCGTGCCGCAGGAGAACATGCTGCCCGGCGTGGTCGGCCTGAAGGGCCCGCTGAACTGCCTCACCCAGGCGCGCTACGGCATCACCTGGGGCGCCATCGGCGCCGCCCAGGCCTGCCTGCGCGAGTCCATCGACTACGCCAACGACCGCGAGCTGTTCAACCGCCCCGTCTCACACACCCAGACCGTGCAGCGCCGCCTCGCCGACATGGCGCGGCGCATCACCACCGCGCAGCTGCTGTCGCTGCAGCTCGGCCGCCTCAAGGACGCGGGCGCGATGAAGCCGGCGCAGGTGTCGCTGGCGAAATGGAACAACGTGCGCATGGCGCTGGACATCGCGCGGGACGCGCGCGACATCCTCGGCGGCGCCGGCATCAGCGCCGAGTACTGTCCCATCCGCCACATGCTGAACCTCGAGAGCGTCATCACCTACGAGGGCACGGAAACCATCCACGAGCTCGTGGTCGGGCGGGAGCTGACGGGTGTCAACGCCTTCTGAGGCCGCGCTGGCCAAGAAAGCTGCGCGCGGGCTGAACCGCGCCGCGGTCGTCGATGCGAACTTCACGGCTTGCGTGCGCGGCCTCGCAGTCCCCGGGCGCGCGCGCCCGGCGGCGCACGACACCATCGCCCCGGGCAGCCGTCTCACCGCGGCCGAGTTCCTCGAGGTCTTCCGCTACCAGTTGCAGTCGCGCCATCTCGACCTGCAGGCGCGCGAGATGCGCGCGCGCAACGAGGGCTTCTACACCATAGGCAGCTCGGGCCACGAGGCCAACGCGGTGCTCGGCTTCCTGACGCGGGAAACCGACCCCGCCTTCCTGCACTACCGCTCCGGCGGCTTCATGATGGCGCGCCTGGCGAAGGACCCCGACAAGGACCCGGTGTACGAGACCTGCCTGTCGCTGGCCGCGAGCAGCGAGGAGCCGGTGTCCGGCGGACGGCACAAGGTGTGGGGCAGCGACCGCAAGCTGTGGGTGCTGCCGCAGACGTCGACCATCGCCAGCCACCTGCCCAAGGCCGTGGGCACCGCCATCGGCCTGGAGCAGGCCAAGCGCCTGCAGCGTCCCCTGCCGGTGCCCGCCGACAGCATCGTCCTATGCAGCTTCGGCGACGCCTCGGCGAACCACGCCACCGCGCTGGCGGGCTTCAATGCGGCGCAGTGGGCCGCCTACCAGCGCCTCCCGGTGCCACTGCTGTTCGTGTGCGAGGACAACGGCATCGGCATCTCGGTGCGCACCCCGGCCGGCTGGATCGAGGCCAGCTTCGCGCGCCGCGAGGGCCTGGACTACTTCGCCGCCGACGGCACCGTGCCGGGTGAGAGCTTCGAGATGGCGGCGCGTGCAGTCGAGCACTGCCGGCGGCGCCGCCGGCCGACCTTCCTGCACCTCAAGGTGCCGCGCCTCCTCGGCCATGCAGGCACCGACTGGGAAGGCGACTACATGGAGCTCGCCGCCATCGAGGCCAACGAGGCGCGCGACCCGCTGCTCGCCGCGGCGCACCTCGCGGTGGAGAGCGGCTGCATGACGCCGCAAGAAGTGCTGGCGCTGTACGAGGAGACGCGCGCGCGCGTTGCCGATGCTGCGGCGCGTGCGGCGCAACGACCGCGGCTGGAATCCGCCGCCGAGGTCGTGACGCCGCTGGCGCCGCTGCATGCCGACGCGGTGCATGCAGAGGCCGGGCGCAGCGCCGACGCCGGGGCACGTGCGGCGGCCTTCGGCGGCGACGGCAAGCTGCCCGAAGCCGGGCCGCCGCGCCACCTGTCGCTGCAGATCAACCGCGCGCTGCACGACCTGATGGCGAAATACCCGGAAATGACGCTGTTCGGCGAGGACGTGGCGCGCAAGGGCGGCGTGTACACCGTCACCGCGGGCCTGGCCGCCACCTTCCGCGGCAACCGCGTGTTCAACACCCTGCTCGACGAGACCACCATCCTCGGCATGGCACAGGGCGCGGCCTACATGGGACTGCTGCCCTTGCCCGAGATCCAGTATCTCGCCTACTTCCACAACGCCTGCGACCAGGTGCGCGGCGAGGCCTGCTCGCTGCAGTTCTTTTCGCGCGGGCAATGGGCCAACCCCATGGTCATCCGCGTCGCCGGCCTGGCGTACCAGAAAGGCTTCGGCGGCCACTTCCACAACGACAATTCCTTCGCCGCGCTGCGCGACATCCCGGGCCTGGTGGTGGCCTGCCCGTCGCGAGGCGACGATGCGGCCGGCATGCTGCGCACGGCCGCGGCGCTGGCGCGGGTGGACGGCCGCGTGGTGCTGTTCCTCGAGCCCATCGCGCTGTACATGACCAAGGACCTGTACGCGGAGAAGGACGGCGGCTGGCTATTCCCCTACCCGGCGCCAGGCGAGTTCGTGCCCGTCGGCGCCCCGCGGAGCTACGGCGCCGAGGACCCGGCCGTGCTGGTGATCACCTACGGCAACGGCGTGCGCATGTCGCTGCGCGCGGCGCGGGCGCTGGGACCGGAACGGGAACCGCGCGTGCGCGTGCTGGACCTGCGCTGGCTGAAGCCGCTCAACGCCGCGGCGATCATTGCCGAGGCCGGGCGCGCGCAGGCCGTGCTGGTGGTGGACGAGGGGCGGCGCACGGGCGGTATCGCCGAGGAACTGTTCACGTTGCTCGACGAACAGGGCCCGCCCGGCCTGCGCAAGGCGCGCGTCACGGGCGAGGACACCTACATTCCCCTCGGCCCCGCGGCGGACACCGTGCTGGTGTCGGAAAACGGTATCGCGCAGGCGCTCGAGGCGCTGCTGCGGGATTGAAGACCGACCGCGCGGGCATCGGCGGCGCGCCGGGGGTAAACTCCGGTTTTTGAGCACTTCGACGGCCACGACATGCAGGCAACCGCAGACCTTCCCCGGCTCACCCTTTCCGGCATCTCGCAGGTCTCCATGCGTGCCCGCGACCTCGACCGGGCCATCGAGTTCTACCATCACACGCTCGGCCTCGAGCTGCTGTCGCGCCACGAGGGCATGGCCTTCGTGCTGGCCGGCTCGGTGCGCATCATGCTGGCCGTGCCGTCCGCGCCGGAGTTCGATCATCCGGGCTCCATCCTGTACTTCGACTGCACGGACATCGACAGCGAGTTCGCCGCGTTGCAGGCGCTCGGCGTGGACGTGCTGCGCGAACCTTTCGTCGCGCACCGCGAGGACGAGCACGAGTTCTGGCTGGCGTTCTTCCGCGACAGCGAGGGCAACACGCTCGGCCTCACGCAATGGCGTCGCGGGCCGCGCTGAGGCCGCCGCAGGAAACCTGGACGGGTGAGCCGGCATATCGCGATCGTCGAGGACGAGGCGGCCATCCGCGAGAACTACGCGGATGCCTTCCGGCGTGAAGGCTACCGCGTCAGCACCCATGCCGGGCGCCGCGAGGCGCTCGACGCCTTCGGCGCGCGCCTGCCGGACCTGGTGCTGATCGACGTCAGCCTGGGCGACGAACCTGAAGGCGGCTTCGAGCTGTGCCGTGAGCTGCGTGCCCGCGCCCCGCGCCTGCCGCTGATCTTCCTCACCGCGCGCGACAGCGACTTCGACGCCGTGTCGGGGCTGCGGCTCGGGGCCGACGATTACCTCACCAAGGACATCAGCCTGCCGCACCTGCTGGCCCGCGTTGCGGCGCTGTTCCGGCGGCTGGACGTGCTGGGCGACCCGGCCGGCGGCCAGGACGGGCTGGTGCGCCGTGGCAGTCTGGAGCTGGACACCGACCGGCTCGAGGCTCGCTGGAACGGCCACGACCCCGGCCTGACACTGACGGAGTTCTGGATCGTGCACGCCCTCGCGCGCCATCCCGGCCACGTGAAGAACCGCCAGCAACTGATGGACGCCGCCCGGGTGGTGCTGGACGACGCCACCATCACGTCTCATGTGAAACGTATCCGGCGCAAGTTCGCTGCAATCGACGCAGGCTTCGACGCCATCCAGACGGTTTACGGCCTGGGCTATCGCTGGCGCGACGGCGCCGCGTCATGAGGCTGGCGGGCCAGCTGTTGCTGGTCGGCTCCTTCACGCTGCTGTTGCCCTGGGCGGGTTGCCAGTACGCCCGCGAGGTCGAGTCTGCGCTGCGCAGCGGCGAAGCCGAAGCGGTGGCGGCGACAGCACGGCTGCTGGGCGCAGCGCTGGCGCCCGCCACGCGCGACATCGCGCCGGACCCGCAACGCTGGGCGCCGCGGCGGACGGACGACGCCGACCTCTACGTCCATCCCCTGGCGTCGGCGCCGACGCTGGACGGGTTCGTCGAGGACTGGCGCCCGCCGGGCGAGCTCGTCGAGGCCGTCGGCGGGCTGCGACTGGCGGTGGGCAGGCATGGCCAGTTCACCTACGTTTTCGCGGCGACGCGAGGCTCGCGGCCGCCGCAGCGCCTGTTGCTGCACGGCCTCGACAGCGTGCTGGAATTCCCGCTGGATGCGCCGGGCAGCGTGCTGCCGCGCGCGCTCAGCGGCGCGGCCGACCCACGCAGCCGTGGCGCGTGGCAAGCGACCAGCGACGGCTGGCAGCTGGAGGCGCGCGTGCCCTCGAGCCTGTTGCAAGGTCGCCTCGGGCTCCGTGTCCTGGGGCCCGACGGCGCGGTGCTCGCGCAGACCTTCGTCGGCCGGCCCGGCTGGCTGACCGGGCCCGCGCCCGCGGCGCAGGCCGTGCTCGACGACCTGGCGCCGCCGGGCTCGCGCGCCTACCTGGCTGATCGCGCCGGCTTCATCCTGGCGCAGCATGCCGCGGGACCGCCGGAAGGCGGCGGAGGCCGCGACGGCTGGATGGAGCGCATCTTCCGCCTGGCGCTGGGCGCGGAACTCGAAGTCGACCGGCTGCCGGCCGCGCGGCCGGGGCAGCTCGCCGGACGGCACATCGAGCTGGCTGCGCTCGGCGCAGTCGACGCCCGCAGCTATATCCGCGACGGGCGGCGCCTGCTCGCCGCGGCCGCGCCGGTCGGCGGCGGTGCGCAACCTGCATTGCTGGTGGCGGTGGAACGGGACACTGCCGAGATTCTGGCCCTGACCCGTGAGCCGACGCGCCGGCTGTTCGCCGCCAGCCTGCTCGCCAGTTTCGGCGCGGCGCTGCTGCTGGTCGGCTATGCGGCGTGGCTGTCGTGGCGCATCCGGCGCCTGCGCGACGCCGCCGGCCGCGCGGTGGGCCGGCGCGGCGAAGTCGTGGCCGCGCTGCCGGGCACTGCGGCGCCGGACGAGCTGGGCGACCTGGCGCGCCAGCTGGACGGCCTGCTCGGCAAGGTGCGCGACCACAACCTCTACCTGCAGGGCCTGGGCGGTCGCCTGGCGCACGAGTTGCGCACGCCGCTCGCCGTGGTACGGACCTCGCTGGACAATCTCGAGGCGGAGCCGGGCGCGCCCGGGCCCTGGCTCGGCCGCGCCCGCGAGGGCGTGGAGCGCATGAGCATGCTGGTCAACGCGCTGGCCGCGGCCCGCCAGATGGAACGCGCCATCGCCGCAGCGGAAACCGAGCCCTTCGACCTGGCGGCGCAAGTGGAGGACATGACCGGGGCCTATCGCGAGCTGCACCCGGCGCTGGCGTTCGCGTTCGAGCGACCGGCGGGCGCCTGCCTGATCGATGGCGCGCCCGAGCTGGTCGCCCAGGCGCTCGACAAGCTGGTCGACAATGCGGCGGACTTCGCCCCCGCGGGATCCACCATCCGGCTGGCGCTGGAGCGCCGCGGCTCGGCCTGGCGCCTGTCCGTGAGCAACACCGGCAGTCGTCTCCCGCCCGGGTCGCCGGCACAGCTGTTCCAGTCGCTGGTGTCGCTGCGTACCGGCGACCGTGCGCCGCACCTGGGTCTCGGGCTCTACATCGTCCGCCTGGTGGCCGAGCGCCATGGCGGCCGCGCCGGCGCGATGAACCTGCCGCAGGACGCCGGCGCCTGTTTCTACATGGATTTTCCGGCCCCGGCCCCGGGCGGGAGCGGCTGAACAGCGGGCCGCCGGATGCGGGCGACCACGTATGCGCGGCGACCGCCGGCGGGCTATAGTGGGCGCACCAGCCAGTACCCGGAGCGTCCATCATGAACCGCGCTTTCCTGTACCTCTGCGGCGTGCTTTACCTCGGCTACGGGCTCTGGGTCCTGCTCTCTCCGACCACCAGCCTGGCTTACCTCGGCGTGGACCTGTCCGCCGTGAATGCCATGTCCGACCTGCACGGCAGCCACGGTGGCCTGAACGTGGCGGTGGGACTGTTCCTGCTCTGGTCCGCCGGTAACCAGGACTGGTTCCGCTACGGGCTGTGGCTGGTATTCCTGATGAACCTCGGCTACCTCGGCGGGCGACTGGTGGCGCTCGCCTCCGACGGCATGCCCACCGGCATCGTGCCGCTGGTGATGCTCATGGAAGCCGCGTTCGTCGTGGTCGCCTTCCTGTTCGCCCGGCGCACCAGCCCATCCACCTGAGCCCGGCGTCCCGACCAGGCACGCAGGGGCGCACGAGTTGAGCGACTGGCGCCTGCTCACCCCCGACAGCGAGCTGCCCGACGCGCCCGCAGCGCCGGCGCCGTGGCGACTGGCGGGCGACGGCTGGATCCTTTTGCTGGAGCTGCCGCAGGCGGTGCGCCACGACCCGCGCCACCTCCCGCCCGCACTGCGCGACCGCCCGCTCGGCGGCCCCGCGATCGTGATGTTCGTCGACTACGCCGCATCGCCCGCCGGGCCATACCGCGAGTTGCTTTACATTCCCGGGCGCTTCACGCTGGCCGACGGGCGGCACGCCTGGTCGGTGACGCGGATCTACGTCAGCACCTGGGACAGCGTGGTGAACGGCCGGCGGAACTGGGGCATTCCCAAGGACCGGGCCGATTTCAGCCGGCAGCAGGCGGACGGCGCGGAACAGCTGCACGCCAGCGTCGACGGGCGCAAGGTCGCTGAGCTCGAGCTGAAGGCGCACGGACCTCGCCTGCCGGCACGCGCCGGCCTGCTGCCGGCCGCGATGCGCCGCCTCGTGCAGTACCACGCCGGCAGCCGCTTCGAGCTGGCGCCGGGCGCCCATGGCGGCGTGCGCCTGGCGCGCGCGACGCGCCTGGCCAGCGATCCAGCGCTGTTCCCGGCACTCGCGGACGCGCGGGTCCGCCTGGCGCTCAAGGCCGAACGCTTTACGCTCGAGTTCCCGGTCGCGGCGATCGCGCCTCAGATGCCGAGGTAGGCGAGGATGCCCTTGGCCGCCTCGCGGCCCTCCCACACGGCGGTCACCACCAGGTCCGAGCCACGCACGTTGTCGCCCCCGGCGAAGATCTGCGGGTGCGTGGTCTGGTAGCGGTAACGTCCTTCGACATCGACCTGCAGGCGCCCGTCGGCGTGGGTGTTGACGCCGGCCCCGGTGAGCCATTGCGGCGGGTCGGGACGAAAGCCGAAGGCGATGATCACGGCGTCGGCGGGCAGCACTTCCTCGGTGCCGGGAATCGGCTCCGGCCGGCGCCGGCCGCCCGGGCCCTTGTCGCCGAGACGCGTGCGCACCACTTTCACGCCCGCGGCCGCGCCGTTGCCGACGATCTCGATGGGCTGGCGGTTGAACAGGAACTCCACGCCTTCCTCGCGGCTGTTCGCGACCTCGCGCCGCGAGCCCGGCATGTTCTCCTCGTCGCGCCGGTAGGCGCACGTGACGCTCAGCGCACCCTGGCGGATGGCAGTGCGGTTGCAGTCCATGCCGGTGTCGCCGCCGCCCAGCACCACCACGCGCTTGCCGGCCATAGACAGGAACGGCTCGTCCTCCGCCATCAGGCCCAGCTCCCGCCTGATGTTGGTGACCAGGTACGGCAGGGCCTCGTGCACGCCCGGCAGGTCCTCGCCCGGCAACCCGCCCTTGACGTAGCGGTAGGCGCCGGTGCCGACGAACACGGCGTCGTAATCGGCCAGGAGCTGGTCCAGCGTCACGTCACGCCCGACCTCGCACTCCAGCACGAACTCCACGCCCATGCCCTCGAGCAGCATGCGCCGGGTCTCCACCACCTCTTTCTCCAGCTTGAAGGGCGGGATGCCGAAAGTGAGCAGTCCACCGATGCGCGGGTAGCGGTCGTAGACCACCGGGCGCACGCCGTTGCGTGCCAGCACGTCGGCCGCGGCGAGCCCGGCCGGCCCGGCGCCGATGATGGCCACCTCGCGCCCGGTCGGCTTCACGCCCGAGAGGTCCGGGCGCCAGCCCTGGCGCACCGCCTCGTCGGTGATGTACTTCTCGATGCTGCCGATGGTGACCGCGCCGAAGCCGTCGTTCAGGGTGCAGGCGCCCTCGCACAGCCGGTCCTGCGGACACACGCGACCGCAGACTTCCGGCAGCGAGTTGGTCTGGTGGCACAGCTCAGCCGCCTCGAACAGGTTGCCTTCCTCGACCAGCTTCAGCCAGTTCGGGATGTAGTTGTGCACCGGGCACTTCCACTCGCAGTAGGGGTTGCCGCAGTCGAGGCAGCGCCCGGCCTGCTGGTTGGCATTCTCGGCGTCGTACTGGCCGTAGATCTCGCGGTAGTCACGCACGCGCTCCGGCGCCGGCGTCTTCTTCGGGTCGGTGCGCGGAATCTCGAGGAAGCGAAGGGGCTTTTCCAGGCTCATGGCGTCCTCAGGCAGCGCGCCGCAGCGAGTCGATCAGGCTCTCGAGATCCGCCGCCTTCGGCTTCACCAGCCAGAACTTCGGCAGGTAGGAGCGGAAGTCGTCGAGGATCTCGCGCCCCCAGGCGCTGCCCGTCTCGCGCGCGTGCTCTTCCAGCAGGCAGCGCAGGTGATGCAGGTGCGCCTCCATGGTCTCCGGCGTGACGCGGTGGATGTCGATCAGCTCGTGGTTGTAGCGGTCGACGAAATCCCGGTCGAGGTCGAGCACGTAGGCAAAGCCGCCGGTGAGGCCGGCGCCGAAATTCACACCGGTGCGTCCCAGCACCACGGCCACGCCGCCGGTCATGTATTCACAGCCGTGGTCGCCGCAGCCTTCCACCACCGCCACGGCGCCCGAGTTGCGCACCGCGAAACGTTCGCCGGCGGTACCCGCGGCGAACAGCTCGCCGCCGGTGGCGCCATAGAGACAGGTGTTGCCCATGATGGGCGCGCTGCGCGCCTCGAAGCGGCTGTCGGTGGGTGGGTAGATCACCAGCCGGCCGCCCGACATGCCCTTGCCGACGTAGTCGTTGGCGTCGCCCTCGAGATAGAGGTGCAACCCGCCGACGTTCCACACGCCGAAACTCTGCCCCGCCGAGCCCTTCATGCGAATGGCCAGCGGGTTCGCCGCCATGCCGAGATTGCCGTAGCGCCGCGCGATCTCGCCCGACAGGCGCGCGCCGATGGAGCGGTGGAAGTTCTTCACCTCGTAGAAGAAGGTGCCGCCACGCCGCTCTTCGATGGCGTTGCGGCATTCCGTCACCATGCGTTCATTCAGCAACCCCTCGTCGAAAGGCGGATTGCGCGGCTCGGTGCAGAAGCGCGCCTCGGCCGCGGACAGGCCGCCGGGGTCGAGGAGCGGCTTGAGGTCGAGACGGCGCTGGCGCGGCGTCTCGCCCGGGCGCGGCTCGGCCAGGTCGGCGCGGCCGATCAGCTCTTCCATGCTGCGCGCACCCAGCGCCGCCAGCAGCTCGCGGGTCTCGCGCGCCACGAAGCGGAAGTAGTTCATCACCATCTCGGGCAGGCCGATGAAGTGGCGCTCGCGCAGGATCGGGTGCTGCGTGGCCACGCCGGTGGCGCAGTTGTTGAGATGGCAGATGCGCAGGTACTTGCAGCCCAGCGCCACCATCGGCGCGGTGCCGAAGCCGAAGCTCTCGGCGCCGAGCAGCGCCGCCTTGATGACGTCGAGGCCGGTCTTCAGGCCGCCGTCGGTCTGCAGGCGCACGCGGTGCCTGAGCTCGTTCTGCACCAGCACCTGGTGGGTCTCTGCCAGGCCGAGCTCCCACGGCGAGCCGGCGTACTTGGTGGAGGTCAGCGGGCTGGCGCCGGTGCCGCCGTCGTAGCCGGAAATGGTGATGAGGTCGGCATAGGCCTTGGTCACGCCGGCCGCGACGGTGCCGACGCCGGCCTGCGCCACCAGTTTCACCGACACCAGCGCCTGCGGATTGACCTGCTTGAGGTCGAAGATCAGCTGCGCCAGGTCCTCGATGGAATAGATGTCGTGGTGCGGCGGCGGCGAGATCAGCCCGACGCCGGGACGCGCGTAGCGCAGCCGGGCGATCATCTCGTTGACCTTGTGCCCCGGCAGCTGCCCGCCTTCGCCCGGCTTCGCACCCTGCGCGATCTTGATCTGCAGCACCTCGGCGTTGACCAGGTACTCGGCCGTGACGCCGAAGCGCCCGGACGCCACCTGCTTGATCTTCGACACCTTCTCGGTGCCGTAGCGCACCGGGTCCTCGCCGCCCTCGCCCGAATTCGAGCGCCCGCCGAGACGGTTCATGGCGATGGCGAGCGCCTCGTGCGCCTCGGGCGAAAGGGCGCCGAGGCTCATGCCGGCCGAGTCGAAGCGCGCCAGGATGGCTTCCTCGGATTCCACTTCCTCGAGCGGCAGCGGCGGCCCCAGCGGCTTCACGTCCAGCAGGTCGCGGATGACCATGGCCGGGCGGTCGTTCACCAGGCGCGCGTACTCCTGGTAGACGGAGTAGTCACCGCTCTGCACCGCAGCCTGCAGGGTGGCGATGACGTCCGGGTTGTAGGCGTGGTACTCGCCGCCATGCACGAAGCGCAGCAGGCCGCCCTGCTCCACGTCGACGCGACTGTTCCAGGCGCGCTGTGCCAGGGTCATGGCGTCAGACTTCAGGTCGGTGAAATCCGCGCCCTGGATGCGCGACACACTGCCGGGGAAGCAGCGCTCCATCACCTCGTCGTGCAGGCCGACGACTTCGAACAGCGACGCGCCGCGGTAGCTGGCGATGGTGGAGATACCCATCTTGGACATGATCTTGAACAGGCCCTTGCGGATGCCGCGCCGGTAGCTGCGGCCCAGCTGCCGGCCGCTCTCGAGGCCGCCGCGCAGCCGGCTGGTGCGGGCGAGGTCGTTCAGGCACTCGTAGGCGAGGTAAGGGTAGACCGCCGTGGCGCCGTAGCCGACGAGGCAGGCGAAGTGGTGCGGGTCGCGCGCGGTCCCGGTCTCCACCAGCAGGTTGCAGTCGCAGCGCAGTCCGACGCGCACCAGGTGGTGGTGCACGGCGCCGGTGGCCAGCAGGGCGTGGATCGGCACCTTGCCGGGCGCGAGCTCGCGGTCGCTCAGCACGATCATCAGCTTGCCGGCGCGCACTGCCGCCTCCGCGGCCGCGCACAGTGCGTCGAGCCCGTCCTGCAGCGACTCGGCCTCGGGCCGGTTGAGGTCGAGCACGACGTGGCCGTACTCCGCGTCGTCCTCGGCCAGCAGCTGGCGGAACTTGCGTTGCGACAGCACCGGCGAGTTGATGACGATGCGCCGCGCGTGCTCGGGCCGCGGCTCGAACAGATTCTGCTCGCGGCCGATCTGGGTCTCCAGCGACATCACCACGCGCTCGCGCAGCGAGTCGATGGGTGGATTCGTGACCTGGGCGAACTGCTGGCGGAAATAGTCGTACAGCGAGCGCACCCGGCGCGACATGAAGGGCAGCGGCGTGTCGTCGCCCATCGAGCCCACGGCCTCGGCCTCGTTCTGGCACAGGGGGCGCAGCACTTCCTCGCGTTCCTCGCGGGTGATGCCGAACATTTTCTCGTAGTGCCCGAGCTGCTCGCGGCCCATCGGCTCCAAGAGGAGCTGCGGATCCACCAGCGAGGTCTCGAGGTAGCGCACGCCGCGCCGCAGCCATTCCTTGAAGGGTGCGCGCGAGGCCAGCGCGTCGTCGATCTCGCGCCACTCCATCAGCTTGCCGCTGCTGGTGTCGGCCAGGATCATCTCGCCCGGGCCGAGCCGGCCCTTGGCGACCACCTGGTCCGGGCGGTAGTCCCACACCCCGACTTCGGAGGCGATGGTGAGATGATCGTCGTCCGTCACCACCCAGCGCGCCGGGCGCAGCCCGTTGCGATCCAGGATGCAGCCGGCATTGCGGCCGTCCGTCATGACGATGCCCGCGGGCCCGTCCCAGGGCTCGAGGTGCATGCCGTAGTACTCGTAGAAGGCGCGGATGTCCGAGTCGGTGTCGTCCACGGTGGCCGGCGGAATGAGCAGCCGGATCGCCTGCATCATGTCCATGCCGCCGGCGAGCAGCACCTCGAGCATGTTGTCCAGGCTGGAGGAGTCCGAGCCGCTCAAGGAGACCAGCGGCGCCAGCTGCTGCAGCTCCGGCAGCACCTGGGAGCGGAACTTCGGCGCCCGCGCCAGGGCCCAGTTGCGGTTGCCCTGGATGGTGTTGATCTCACCGTTGTGCGCCAGGAAGCGGAACGGCTGCGCCAGGCGCCACTGCGGCAGAGTGTTGGTGGAGAAGCGCTGGTGAAACACGCAGATCTTCGCCTCCAGCCGCGGGTCGGCGAGGTCGGGAAAGAAACGCGGCAGCTGCTCGGGCATCACCATGCCCTTGTAGGCCAGGGTGTCCGGGGACAGGCTGGCGACGTAGAACACCGGGTCCACGCCCTCCAGCTTCTGCTCCGCGCGGCGCCGCGCCACGAACAGGCGGCGGCGGAACACGTCGGCGGTCATGTGCTCAGGCGCGGTGACGAAAACCTGCTGGATCAGCGGCAGCGTCTTGCGCGCCTGGGCGCCGCAGGCGTCGGGCTCCACCGGCACCGTGCGCCAGCCGTCGAGGCGCAGCCCCTCGGCCGCGACGCAGGCGCGCATCACGTTGCGCGCGGCAGCGGCCCGCGGCGGGTCCGGATCGAGGAATACCATGCCAGCCGCGAAGTGGGCGCCGGTCTCGATGCCCGCCTCGGCGGCCACGGCGCGCAGGAAGGGCTCCGGGGTGGAAAACAGGATCCCGCAGCCGTCGCCGGTCTTGCCGTCCGCAGCCACGGCGCCGCGATGCGTGAGGCGAGCGAGTGCAGCCACGGCGGTCGCGACCAGCCAGTGGCTCTCGCGTCCCGCCAGGCTGGCGATGAGCCCGAAGCCGCAGCTGTCGCGCTCGAACGCCGGTCGGTAAAGGCCCTGCTCGACAGACACGGTCACGCTTCCCTCCGGCGCTAGGCCGACCCCTTGCGGGCTGCCCTGGGTTAAGAACTCCGGTGCCGTGCCGGCCCGGCTCTTGCAAGTGCCTGTTTTCGCTCAGGCGCTCATGCGACTGCGGTTTTTGTGCGCAGTGCAACACAGAATATAAAACAGACCGCGTGCCGCACGTCAAATACCGCCGGCCGCTTCGCGCCCCCAGCGCGCCCGGGTCACCTGCCAGCCATCGCCCTCGTCACGCAGCGACAGCTCGAGCAGAAAGGCGTCGGCCGACACCCCGGCCGGCCCGAGGCCCGCAGTGAGAATGTCGAGCCTGACCCGCGCCAGTTGCGGCGAAAGAAGCTCGATCTCCCGCACGCTGACGATGAGCTCCAGCCGCGGATAGCGCATCAGCAATCCCCGAATAGTGAGCACCATGCGCGTACGGTCGCGCCCGGAAGCATCGGCGTAGTCGCGCGCCACCAGCGCGGCGAGTACGGCGTGCTCCCCCGCCTCCGCCGCTTCCTCGGCCGCCGCGATTGCCGCCCGGAGGCGACCCTCGGGATCGGGCGCGGGTCCGCCGCAGGCCGTCATCGCCAGCGCCGCCAGCAGCAGCGCCGCCCGCGCTGCCAGGCCCATGGCTCGCGACCCTGCCCCGGGCCGGCTGTTCATACGCTCGTGCTGCATCGTCGCTCGCGCCTTGCACCCCTGTCCGGCATCCAGCGTAAACTGGGCGCGCAGCCCGCGAAAGCAGGAGGACCCCGACCCATGCACGACCAGTCCATCGCCGACGAGATCCTGGACTACTGGTTCGGCGACACGGTGCGCGACCCGTCCCGGGCGCCCGGACGCATGGCGTTCTGGTTCGGCGCGGATCCGGCGCGGGATGCGGACATGCGCGAGCGCTGGGGCGAGCTGGTCACCGCCGCTTCCGAGGGCAAGCTGGACTTCTGGACCCGCACTCCGCGCGGACGCCTCGCGGTGCTCATCCTGCTCGACCAGATGCGCCGGAATATCTACCGCGGCACGGCCGAGGCGTTCCGCCGCGACGGGCGCGCACGCTACCTGATGCGGGACGGCGTCAGCCGCATGATGGACCTCAAGCTGACGCCCATCGAGCGCGTGTTCTTCTACATGCCGCTGCAGCATGCCGAATCGCTGGACGACCAGGAACTGGCGGTGGACCGTTTCCTCCAGGTCGAGCGCGAGGTCGCCTCCCAGCATCGCGAGATCTTTGCCGGCTTCCGCAAGTACGCGCAGAAGCACCGCGACATCATCGCCCGCTTCGGCCGCTTCCCGCACCGCAACGCCATCCTGGGGCGGCGCGACACCAGCGAGGAGGCCGCCTGGCTGGCCGGCGGCGGCGAGCGCTTCGGCCAGGCCGTCGCATCGGGCACCACGGAGCCCGCCGACACGGTGAGCCCGGCGCGCCCGGACGTTCTCACCGGCTAGCCGGGCCTCAACCTGCTGCACCGCCGGCGCCGCCGGCCAGGGCGTCCTGGTGCGTCGCGGCAGCAGCGACACGTCGATTCGACAGGCGCGCGAAACGCGTCGTCAGCAGGATGGCGGTCACAGTCAGGCCGGCGATCAGCGCGATCCATATGGCCACCGGCCCGAGGCGGGCGTGGACGCCGGCGTACCAGGCCATCGGGAAGGCGATGAGCCAGTAACTGCCGACATTCATGAGCATCGGCACCCGCGTGTCTTTGAAACCGCGCAAGGCGCCGGCCGCGCCGACCTGCAACCCGTCGGAGACCTGGAAGATCATGGCCATGGTCAGCAGCGATGTCGCCAGCGGCAGCAACTCGGGATCGTTGGTGTAGAAGCTGGCGATGTGCTCGCGAAACAGCAGCAGCACCAGCGCCGACAGCAGCATGAACGCGCCGCACAGGCCGATGCCGCTCCACCCGGCGAGGCGCGCGAGCACCGGCTCGTCGCGCCCCAGGGCCTGGCCGACCCGGATCGTGGTCGCGGAGTGAAAGGCCAGCGGCACCATGAACATGGTCGCCGCATAATTGATGGCGATCTGGTGCCCCGCCACCTGGGTGGCGCCGAGCGTGCCCATGATCAGCGCCACGCCGGCGAACAGCCCCGCCTCCGCCTCGACGCTGGCGGCAATGGGCAGACCCAGGCCGAGGATGTCGCGCTGCGTGCTCCAGCGCGGCCACTCGAAGCCGCGCCACAGGGCGAAGCGCGCGTAGCGCGGCGACCTGCGCACATAAAACAGCATGGTGGCAAACATGCACCACATGGCAATGGCACTGGCCATGCCGCAACCGACGGCGCCGAGCCGGGGGAAACCGAGGTTGCCGTACATCAGCACCCAGTTGCCGAACACGTTGACCACCAGGCCGACGGCGGCCGCATACATGATAGGCCGCGTCCAGCCCAGGCCCTCGCTCATGAAGCGCATGGCGAGGAAGGCGAAGATGCCGGGCAGCCCGAAGGAAATGGCGAACAGGTAACCGCCGGTCAGCGGCACCACTTCAGGGTCGATGCCGATGGCCGCCAGCAGCAGCGGCACGCCGAGCAGCGCGGTGAAAGCGAGCACCGCCAGCGCCTGGCTGAGCCATAGCGCCTGGCGCAGCACGACCCCGGCGTCCTCCCAGCGTCCGGCGCCGTAGGCGTGCGCCACCACCGGGCTGACCGCCATGAGCACGCCCAGCCCGCACAGGAACACCACCATCCAGGCCGACCCGCCCACGGCCACGGCGGCCAGGTCGCGCGTGCCGAGCCGGCCGGCCATGACCGTGTCGGCGAAGTTCATCCCGGCCAGCGCCAGGTTGTTGAACACCAGCGGCCCGGCCAGGCGCAGGATGGCCAGCGCTTCGCCGAACTTGCGATGGCGGGAATCAGGATGCGCAGGCACGGTCGCTCACCGGGAAACGGGGCGAGCATTCTACGCCCGCGCCCGCCTCCCGGTCGCGCCGGACCGCGCGGCTAGAAGCGGTAAGCCACCCCGAGGTTGATCACCGGGTAGTATTTCGCGTCCTCGAGCTCCCCACGCAGCGCCTCTTCTTCGCGCGCCAGGTCGTCTTCGAACTCCGCCTGGAGCAGCGGGTCGTCGACCGTGCCGGTCAGCGACACCGTCGGCTCGCCGGTGAACATTACGCCGAGGTCGAAGGAGAACGACCAGCCGGCGCTGCCGACGGCGTTGCCCCAGCCGATGCCGAGGTAAGGCGCGAAGCCGTCCCAGTCCACGTCGGCCTGCAGCTGCGCGAGATAGGTGTTGTCGCCGACATCGAGCTCGCCGTCCGCGCTGCCGCCGAAAGCATTGCCGCTCTGCACGCCGCCGACGCTGACGCGGAAAGCCCCCGTGAAAGGATGCCAGTCGGCGAACAACCCGAGGTTGCTCAGCTCGAGGTCGCCATCGTACTGGATGCCGTTTTCCTCGATGTCGGTCGAGTAGTCGAAAGCATAGAAGCCGCCGCGCAGGTTGAATGCCTCGCTCATACGGAAAGTGCCCTCGAGCCCGAGCCCGGTGGTGCCGGCCTTCGCCCCGAGGGCGAAGTTCTCTGCGGCAGCGCCGTGTCCGCCGAGGAGCAGGGCGAGGGCGCAGGGGACGGCGAATGCCAATCTGGTTTTCATAACGCGTTTCTCCAGCTGTGTAGTCAGTCTTGCCGGAAGCAGTGCAATTCGATGCGCAGGCGCACGACCTTGCGGTTGGGCGCCCACGACAGCGCTGCCGACTCGCCGGCAGCCACGATCGCCCGGCGGGTGCGCGCGATCTCGGGACCGTTACGGAACACGGCCTCGCAGCGCAGTGCGAAGTCTTCGCCGTTCACGACGCGCACCAGCGCGAGCCGTCCGTCGCTATGCGCCTCGGCAACGACGTCCAGCCCGGCCGGATCGAACTCGAGCTCCACGGCGAAGGCGAGGGCGTTGCCGGCGGCCAGCAGCAGCGCAGCCAGGGCGGCCGGCCTGAACAAAAGCCGGGCGAGTCGTAGGATAATGCGTGCAGTCACGGGAGCATTTTTCATGAGCCAATACCTCGGCACGAGCACATTTCACCACGGCAAGGCGGAAAAACTCGGGATTCTCGTCACAAACCTGGGCACGCCCGACGCCCCCGAGACCGCCCCGCTGCGGCGCTACCTGGGCGAATTCCTGTGGGACCCGCGCGTGGTGGAAGTGCCGCGCCCCCTGTGGTGGCTGATTCTCCATGGCGTCATCCTGCGCACGCGACCGAGCCGCTCCGCCGAAGCTTACCGCAGCGTCTGGACCGAAGCAGGCTCGCCGCTCCTGACCTGCGCGCGGGAACAGGCGGCCGGCCTCAAGGCGCGCCTGGCGCCGCGGCTCTCCGGGCCGGTGGAGGTCGCGCTCGGGATGCGCTACGGCAATCCCTCGATTTCCTCGGCGCTGCGCCAGCTGCACTCTCTCAACGTCACGCGCCTGCTGGTGCTGCCGCTCTACCCGCAGTATTCCGCCAGCACCACCGGCTCCACCTTCGACGCCGTCGCCGCCGAGCTGATGCGCTGGCGCTGGGTGCCGGAGCTGCGTTTCATCGGCCGCTACCACGAAGAGCAAGGCTACATCGCGGCGCTGGCCGCGAGCATCCGCGAGCACTGGGCGGCGCACGGGCGCGGCGAGCACCTGCTGATGAGCTTCCACGGCGTGCCGCGGCGCTACCTCGACTCGGGCGACCCCTACCACTGCCAGTGCCACAAGACCGCGCGCCTGGTGGCGGAGGCGCTGGAGCTGGAGGACGGCAGCTGGACCACCACCTTCCAGTCGCGCTTCGGCCGCGAGGAATGGCTCAAGCCCTACACTGACGCCACGGTGAAGGCGCTGGGCGCCAAGGGACTGAAGCGCATCGACGTGGTCTGCCCCGGCTTCTCCGCCGACTGCCTCGAGACCATCGAGGAGATCGCCGAGGAGAATGCGGGCTACTTCCGCGAGGCCGGCGGCGAGACGCTCAGCTACATCCCCTGCCTGAACACCCGCGACGACCACCTCGACTTTCTCACCGAGCTGGCGCTGAAACACCTGCAGGGCTGGCCCGAGACCGGCCCGGCGCCAGACCCGGACCGCGTGGCCGCGGAGTTGCGTGCCAGCAAGGAACGGGCGGACCGCGTCAAGGCGGCACGCGAGGCAGGCGAGCTCGGCTGATGCTCGGCCGCTTTCTCGAGCTCAGCGTTTTCAGCCGCGACATCGCCGCCTCGGTGGCCTTCTGGGAGCACCTCGGCCTCACCCACGGGCGCGTCGGCGACACCTGGCGGCACCACTACGCGGTATTGAGCGACGGACGCCTGGTGCTCGGGCTGCACGCCTACGAGTTCGATTCGCCATCGGTGACCTGGGTCCGGCCGGGCCTGGCCGACGCGCTCCCCGGCATGGCGGCGCTGGGCGTCGAGTTTGACTTCGCCAAGACCGGCGAGCACGAGTTCAACGAGGCCGGCTTCCGCGACCCCGACGGCCAGGTGGTGACGCTGCTGGAGGCACGCACCTGGTCGCGCGACTTCGACCAGGCCTGGCCGGCGACACCGCTGGGTCACTTCCGCGAATACCGCTATCCCTCGCGCGACCCGGCGGCCACCGTGGCCTTCTGGGAACGCCTCGGGCTGGTGGCCGACGCGACGTGCACAGGCCCGGTTGCGGTGGCCGGCGGCATCACCCTGGCGCCGCGCCAGTCGGCGCGCGGGCCGGAACTCGTGTTCGAGCACCCCGAGCTCGGGGCCGCGCGCGACGCGCTGGCCGCGCGGGGGCTGGCGGTCGAGGCTGCGGCCGGCGGCGAGCTGGTGTTGCCGGCCCCGGACGGGCTGCGGCTGCGCTTGCAGGCGGCCGGCGCCGAGGACTAGGGCAGCCCGGCGCCGCTGCCGACGGCATCCAAGAGCGCGCCTGCCTGGCGCACATAGCCGCCACCGAACAGGTTGGCGTGGTTCAACACGTGGTAGAGCTGGTACAGCGGCAACCGCTGCCGCCAGCCCGGCGCCGGTGGCAGCACCGCGTCGTAGGCGTCGTAGAAGGCCCGGTCGAAGCCGCCGAACAGGCGGGTCATGGCGAGGTCGCACTCGGGATCGCCGTAATGCACGGCGGGGTCGAACACCACCGGCCGTCCCGCCTCGTCGGCGGCCCGGTTGCCGCCCCAAAGGTCGCCGTGCAACAGGGCGGGCGCCACTTCCCGGTCGGCCAGCAGGGCCGGTATCCGCTGCACCAGCCGTTCGCCTCGCGCCAGCAACTCGGCCGGCAGCCCATTGCGCCGGCCGAGCTCGAGTTGGGCGCCGATGCGGCAGCGGGCGAAGAACCGCCCCCAGTCATCGTCCGGCGTGTTGAGCTGCGGCGAGGCGCCGATGGCGTTGTCGCAGGACCAGCCGAAATACGGACCGGGCACGGCATGCTGGCGCGCCAGGCCCGCGCCGAGCGCAGCCTCCGTCACCGGCGACGGCGCGCGCAGCTCCAGCCACTCCAGCGCCAGCCAGGCGGAACCCTCGGCCTCGCCGCAGCCCAGCACCGCGGGGACCGGCAGCGCGCCGGCCGCGGCTAGCGCAGCCAGGCCGTCCGCTTCCGCCTCCAGCATCCAACCGGCGTCGGCTGAGTTGGTCTTGAGGAAGACAGGTCCCGGTCGGCCTGCCACACGCCAGGCGTGGTGGATGCAGCCGCCGCCCACCGGGCGCGCGGAGCCGGGCTCGAGCTCGAGCCCGGCGGCGCCGAGCGCGGCCACGAGGCGGTCGATGGAACTCACGGACCCGGGTACGGCGACGCGCGGCGCGGGCGGCCGGTTATTGCCATCGCGCCGAGGACAGCCGTGCGTGCAGCGGGCTGGTGCGCGGGAAGTGCGCGCGCAGGTATTCCATCTGGTCGGCGAGGACACGCCGGCCCTTCAGGTAAATGTACTCGGCATAGGTCGGCTGGAAGGGCACCGCAAGCAGCTGCATCCCGGCCTCCTCCGGGGTACGGCCGGCCTTGTGGTTGTTGCAGCGGCGGCAGGCGGTGACGACGTTGGTCCAGGCGTCGCGCCCGTTGCGCACCAGCGGGGTGACGTGATCGCGCGACAGGTTCACGGCGAGGAAGTGCTCGCCGCAATACAGGCACAGGAAGGCGTCACGGCGGAACAGCGCGTGGTTGTTCAGCGGCGGGGTGTAAGCGTCGCGCGCCGGATAAGTGGCGCCATGGCCGTGCGTGGCGATGATGCTGGAGACCTCGACCGCGGAACGCCGGCCGGTGCGGGCGTTGATGCCGCCGCGCAGGCGAAACAGCGGCCGGCCGCACTCGTAGGCGACCTGCTCCGTGTGGTAAAGGCGCACCGCGCACCGGTAGTCCACCCACTCGAGAGGCATGCCGGCGACGTCGGTGCGCAGGATCTGCTGGCCCAGGGACATCCCCATCGCCGACCGCTCCGTTGCGCTGCCTCGTCGCTGCAGGTGTTATTCCAGAAGGCCGCGGGAAAATCAATCAGGACATCAACGGGCGCGCGTCTTCCTGTACACTCGACCGCCGGGTTAAGAGGGGCCCAGGGGCCCGGGGGAGATTGCCCATGGCGGTGGTCATTGGCGTCCTGCGCGAGACCGTTGCAGGCGAAACGCGTTCAGCACTGGTGCCGGAAGTGGCGAAGAAGCTCGCCGCGCTCGGCGCCACCCTGTGCGCCGAAAACGGCGTGGCGGAAGCCGCGCGCATTCCCGACAGCCGCTTCGAGAACGTCGAGTTTCTCGGGCGCGAGGAAGTGGTGAAGCGCGCCGACGTGTTGCTCTCGGTCAACCCGCCGCCGCTCGAGGTGGCCTCGGGCCTGCGCGAGGGCGCCGTGCTCATCGGGCTGCTGCAGCCGCATCGCTCCGACGAGCTGGTCGGGCTGATGCGCGACCGCAAGATCACCAGCTTCGCCATGGAGCTGGTGCCGCGCATCTCGCGCGCGCAGTCCATGGACGCGCTCTCCTCCCAGGCCGCGGCAGCCGGCTACCGCGCCGTACTCATCGCCGCGATGCAGCTGGACAAGTTCTTCCCCATGCTCACCACCGCGGCAGGCACCATCCGGCCCGCCAAGGTGCTGGTCATCGGCGCCGGCGTGGCCGGGCTGCAGGCCATCGCCACCGCCAAGCGTCTCGGCGCCGTGGTGGAGGGCTACGACGTGCGCGCCGCGACGCGCGAGCAGGTGCAGTCGCTCGGCGCCAAGTTCGTCGACACCGGCATCAGCGCCGAGGGCAGCGGCGGCTACGCGCGCGAATTGACCGAAGAAGAGAAAGCCAAGCAGGCCGGCATCCTGGCCGACCACGTGGCGGCGGCCGATGTCGTGATCACCACCGCGGCCATCCCCGGGCGGACCGCGCCGCGCATCATCGACGCCGAGACCGTGGGCCGCATGCAGCCCGGCTCGGTCATCGTCGACCTGGCCGCGGAGACGGGCGGCAACTGCGAGCTCACCAGGGCCGGCGAGGTGGTGGACGCGGACGGAGTGCAGGTCGTGGGCCCGGTGAACCTGCCGGCCGCGGTGGGGCGCCATGCCAGCGAGATGTACGCCAAGAACCTGCTCAACTTCCTCAGCCCCGCCATCAGCGAGGGGGCCCTGCAACTGAATTGGGACGACGAGGTGTTCGCCGGCAGCGTGCTGACCCACGACGGCGAGATTCGCCATGCCCAGACCCGCGAGCGGATCGAGGGCGCCGGCGCAGGAGAAAACTCATGATCGACGGGTTTATCGCGCTCTACATTTTCATGCTGGCCGCGTTCACCGGCTACGAGATCATCGCCCGCGTGCCGGTGATCCTGCACACGCCGCTGATGTCCGGCTCCAACTTCGTGCACGGCATCGTGCTGGTCGGCGCCATGGTCGCGCTCGGCAAGGCCGACAGCACGCTCGGCATGCTGATCGGCTTCTTCGGCGTGGTGCTCGCCGCAGGCAACGCGGTCGGCGGCTACGTGGTGACGGAACGCATGCTGGAGATGTTCAAGGCCAGCAGGGAGCGCAAGTGATGGGCTTCGCCGAGTTCATGATCAAGGTCAGCTACTTCGCGGCCGCACTGCTGTTCATCATCGGCCTGAAGCGCATGAGCTCGCCGCGCACCGCGCGCGGCGGCATCGTGTGGGCCGGCTGGGGCATGGTGATCGCCACCGTCGCCACCTTCTTCTGGCCCGGCCTGTCCTGGGGCAACATCACCCTGATCGCGCTGGGCATCGCGGTCGGCGGCGGCCTCGCCTGGTGGACCGGCAAGAAGGTCGCCATGACCGACATGCCGCAGATGATCGCGCTCTACAACGGCATGGGCGGCGGCGCCGCCGGCGCCATCGCGGCGGTGGAGCTCTACCAGGGCGGCAACCACGGCCTCACGGTCACTTTCCTCGCCGTGCTGGGCGGCCTGATCGGCTCCGTGTCCTTCTCCGGCAGCCTGATCGCCTTCGCCAAGCTGCAGGGCTGGATGACCAAGCCGATCCGCTTCAAGGGCGGCAACCAGGTCAACGCCGCGCTGCTGCTCGGCGCGTTCATCGTCGGCATGTTCCTGCTCGGCAACTATCCCGCCCACACCACGCTGGTCACCATTTTCTTCGTTCTCGCGCTGACTGCGGGCGTGATGCTGACCAATCCCATCGGCGGCGCCGACATGCCGGTGGTCATCTCGCTCTACAACGCCCTCACCGGGCTGGCCGTCGCCTTCGAGGGCTTCGTGCTGCAGAACGAGGCCATGATCATCGCCGGCACGGTGGTGGGCTCCGCGGGCACGTTGCTGACCCAGCTCATGGCCAAGGCCATGAACCGCTCGCTCGCCAGCGTGCTGTTCAGCGGCTTCGGCGACGCGGCCGTGGACGGCGGCGAGGTCGAGGGCAGCATGAAGGAGATCGAGGCGTCCGACGCCGGGATCCAGATGGCCTTCGCCAGCCGCGTCATCATCGTGCCGGGCTACGGCCTGGCCGTGGCCCAGGCCCAGCACAAGGTGTGGGAGCTGACCCGGCTGCTGCAGGAGAAGGGCGTCCAGGTGAGTTTCGCGATCCACCCGGTGGCGGGGCGCATGCCGGGGCACATGAACGTGCTGCTGGCCGAGGCCGGCGTGCCCTACGACCTCATCTACGACCTCGACGAGATCAACGCCGATTTCGAGAAGACCGACGTGGTGCTGGTCATCGGCGCCAACGACGTGGTCAACCCGGTCGCCCGCACCGACCCGTCCAGCCCGATCTACGGCATGCCCATCCTCAACGCAGACAAGGCGAAGAACGTCATCGTCATCAAGCGCGGCAAGGGCAAGGGCTTCTCCGGCATCGAGAACCGGCTGTTCTACCTCGACAACACGCGCATGCTCTACGGCGACGGCCAGGCCGCGGTGTCCGAGCTGATCCACGCCGTCAAGGCCAGCTGATGGACGCGGGGCTGCCCTTCCCGGCAGCCCCGCAGCGCCCGCGCCGGGCCCCGGCGCCGGCCTCCCGCGACCTTGTTCCTACCGGACGCAAGGCGCCCTGCCCGATGCGCCTTCGACCCGCTCCGCGGCCTCGTCCTGGAGCACTTATTCACAAGAACCGGAAATTACCGTGTGAAACGTGCTTTAGCGCACAAAGCACCGGAACTAGGTACCGTAACTGATTGTTTTTTATTTTATTTATTGACATGACCATTTTTTGACCAAACTGAGTCGCCCCCATAAGTGACGCGGACTACCCCGCAAATCCACCCACTAGTCCACAGAGTTATCCACAGGTTCTGTGGACAACTTTGGCCGCCCGCCGGACGATCATCGCCATGACCATTCTCCGCGTCGCGGTCGATGCGCCGCTCGACACCTTGTTCGACTACCTCGCGCCGGCCGCAGGCCCGGCCCCGGCGCCTGGCACGCGCGTCCGCGTACCCTTCGGCCGGCGTCGCCCGGTGGGGCTGGTGATGGCGCACGCGCCGTCCTCGGACCTCCCGCCGGAGCGGCTGAAACCGGTGCAGGAAACCCTCGACGAAGCGCCGCTGTTCGACCCCGGGCTGCTGCAGCTGCTGGCTTGGACGGCGCGCTACTACCACGAGCCGCCCGGCAGCGTAGCGGCCACGGCCCTGCCGGCGCCGCTGCGCCAGGGCCGGCCGCTGCCCGAACCACCGCTGCGCGTCTCGGCCAGGGGGCCTGCCCCGGACGCCATGACGCGGCGCGCGCCGAAGCAGGCGGCGCTGCTGGACCTGCTGTCAGCCGGACCCCGACGCGCCGACGACCCGACCCTCCCGGCCGGCTGGCGCGCCACGGCCGCGCGCCTCGCCGCCCGCGGCCTGGTGGACATCGAGCCCGAGCCGGCCGCCGCCTCCTGGGACATGGCCAACCCCGGCCCGGAACTCAATGCCGCGCAGGCCGACGCCGTAGCAGACGTGCTGGCGTCCCTGGGCAGCTTTTCCGCACGACTGCTGTTCGGCGTCACCGGCAGCGGCAAGACCGAGGTGTATCTCGCCGCCGCGGCCGAGTGCCTGCGCCGCGGGCTGCAGGTGCTGGTGCTGGTGCCCGAGATCGGGCTCACGCCCCAGCTGGTGCAGCGCTTCAGCGCGCGCCTGGGCGTGCCGGTGGCAACCCTGCACTCCGGCCTGGGCGCGAGCGCACGGCTGGCGGCCTGGGCCGACGCCCGTGCCGGGCGCGCGGCCGTGGTCATCGGCACCCGCTCCGCGGCCTTCGTGCCCCTCGCCCGGCCCGGCCTGATAATCGTCGACGAGGAGCATGACCCCTCGCTGCGGCAGCACGAGGGCCTGCGCTATTCGGGGCGGGACGTGGCCGTGATGCGCGCCAGCATCAGCCGGATCCCCGTGGTGCTCGGCTCCGCCACACCCGCGCTGGAAAGCCTGCGGCACGCACGCGAGGGCCGCTATGCGCTGGCGCGGCTCCCGGAGCGGCCCGGAGCGGCGCGCCATCCGGCGGTGCGACTGGTCGACCTGCGGCGCCATCCGGCGAGCGAGGGACTCTCCGGGCCGCTGCTGCGGGCCATGGCGCAACACCTGGAGAAGGACGGCCAGGTGCTGCTGTTCCTCAACCGCCGCGGCTTCGCCCCGGCGCTGTTCTGCGCCTCCTGCGGCTGGACCGCGGACTGCAGGCACTGCGATGCGCGCTACACGTGGCACCGGCGTGCCGCACGCCTGCGCTGCCATCACTGCGGCCACGAGACGGCTTTGCCGCCGGCCTGCCCCGACTGCGGCGCCGACCTGCGTCCCGCCGGAGAAGGCACGGAGCGGCTCGAGGAGGCGCTGGTGCGCCGCTTCCCCGGCGTCGCGCTGGCGCGCATCGACCGCGACAGCACGCGGCGGCAGGGCGCCGTCGACCGGATCCTCGACGACGTGCGCGACGGCCGCACGCGCATCCTGGTGGGCACCCAGATGATGGCCAAGGGGCACGACTTCCCGGGCGTCACCCTGGTGGGGATCATCAATGCCGACCAGGGCCTGTTCGGCACCGATTTCCGCGCCAGCGAGCGGCTCGCCCAGACCCTGGTGCAGGTGGCGGGCCGGGCCGGGCGCGCCGACCGCCCCGGGGAAGTCCTGGTGCAAACGGCCTACCCTGAACACCCCCTGCTGCGGCGCCTGCTCGAGGGCGGCTACGAGGCCTTCGCCGAGGCCACGCTGGAGGAGCGCCGCGCCGCGGGCTGGCCGCCGTACAGCCACCTGGCACTGCTGCGCGCCGAAGCCGACCGGCCGCAGCGGGCCATGGCCTTCCTCGCGGCGCTGCGCGACGCGGTCCGGGTCCCGCGCACCGTCACCGTGCTCGGCCCGGCGCCGGCGCCCATGGAGAAGCGCGGTGGGCGCTGGCGGGCGCAGCTGCTGCTGCAGTCCGCGGCGCGGCCGGCATTGCACCGCGCGCTGGACGCCTGCAGCGACGCCGCGCCGGGACTGGCGGAGAGCCGCGGCGTGCGCTGGTTCATCGAGGTGGATCCCCAGGACCTGTTCTGACGCTGACCCGCAGCCGCGCCTGACGCTACAATGAGCGGCTCACCGCCTGACCACGCAGGAAATCCCGCCGTGAAGACAAAGATCGAAGGCCTGCTCGCCACGGCGCTGGATGCGCTGCGCGACCAGCTCCCGCAGGACATCGCCCTGGAGGCGCGGGTCGAGCGTGCGCGCGACCCCAGGCACGGCGACCTGGCCACCAACGCCGCGCTGATGCTGGCCAAGCCGGCGGGGCGCAACCCGCGTGAGCTGGCCGAGCTCATCGTCGCGCAGCTGCCCGCCTCCGAGCTGGTGGAAAGCGTGTCCATCGCCGGGCCCGGCTTCATCAACTTCCGCCTCAGCAAGCTGGCCTTCGAGCAGGAAATCGCCGCGGTGCTGGAGCAAGGCGCGGGCTATGGGCACTCCTCGACAGGCGCAGGCCGCCGCGTCCTGGTCGAGTTCGTCTCCGCCAACCCGACCGGCCCCCTGCATGTCGGCCACGGGCGCCACGCTGCCTACGGCGACTCCGTGGCCAACCTGCTGGAGGCAACGGGCCACGCCGTGCACCGCGAGTATTACGTCAACGACGCCGGGCGCCAGATGGACATCCTCGCCGCCAGCGTCTGGCTGCGTTACCTCGAAGCGCTGGGCGAGTCCTTCGCTTTCCCGGCGAACGGTTACCGCGGCGGCTACGTGCAGCCGATCGCCGACAGGCTCGTGGCGGAGGCCCATCACAGCCTGCTGCGCCCCGCCGCCGAGGTGTTCGCGGGCCTGCCGCCGGACGCGCCCGAGGGCGACAAGGACGAGTACATCGACGCCGTGGTGGCGCGCATGCGCGAGCTGCTCGGCGAGGACGACTACCGCAAGGTGCACAAGCTGGGTCTCGACGAGATCCTCGCCGACATCCGCAACGACCTGGAGGAATTCGGCGTCACGCACGACGAGTGGTTCTCGGAGCGCAGCCTGACCGAGCTCGGCCTCGTGGCGGAGTGCATCGACCGCCTCAAGGCGGACGGCCACGCCTACGAACGGGACGGCGCACTGTGGTTCCGCGCCAGCGCGCTGGGCGACGAGAAAGACCGCGTGGTGGTGCGTGACAACGGCCAGGCCACCTACATCGCCTCCGACATCGCTTACCACCTCAACAAGCGCCAGCGTGGCTATGCGCAGCTGCTGGACATCCTCGGAGCCGATCACCACGGCTACGTGGCCCGCGTGCGCGCCGGGCTGGAGGCCATGGGCGAGCCGGGCGACAGCCTGGAAGTGCGCCTGGTGCAGTTCGCCGTGCTCTATCGCGGCGGCGAGAAGGTGCAGATGTCGACGCGCTCGGGCGAGTTCGTCACGCTGCGGGAACTGCGGGAGGAAGTCGGCAACGACGCCGCGCGGCTGTTCTACGTGCTGCGCTCCAACGACCAGCACCTCGACTTCGACCTCGAGCTGGCCAAGTCACGCAGCAACGAGAACCCCGTCTACTACATCCAGTACGCTCACGCGCGCGTGCGCAGCGTGTTCCGCCAAGCGACGGAGAAGGGACTGGACTGGAAGCCCGCGCAAGGCGTCGCCGCGCTCGCCGCCCTCGACAGCGAGCACGAACGCGCCCTGATGGCGACGCTGGGACGCTTCCCGGAGGCCGTGGAACTTGCCGCGGCCAACCGCGCGCCGCAGAACGTCGTGCATTACCTGCGCGAGCTCGCCCAGGAGTTTCACACCTGGTACAACGCCGAGACCTTCCTGGTCGACGATGCGACGGTGCGCGCCGGGCGGCTGGCGCTGGCGGAGGCCGCGCGCCAGGTCATCGCCAACGGCCTGGCACTGGTCGGCGTGAGCGCGCCGGAGTCGATGTAGGACATGGCGCAGGATTACAAGCGCCGCAGCCGGAGGAAGCCGCCGACGCCAGCGTGGGTATGGTTCACCAGCGGGCTCGCGCTCGGCCTGTGCGTGGCGCTGGGCGTGCACCTGTATCACGGCCGTATCCAGGCACCGGAGCAGCCGGTGGCCACGCGCAGCGCCAAGCCCGCCTCGCAGCAGGTCGAAGAGCCGGTGGCGGTCGAGGCCGAGGAAGACGGCGGCTTCGATTTCTACACCATGCTGCCCGGTCTCGAAGTGGTGGTGCCGGAAGAACCCGCGGCCGTGCGCCGCGGCGAGAAACCGGCGCCCGCGCCGAACCTCGCCCCGGGACGCTACTGGATCCAGGCCGGCTCGTTCCGTCGCTTCGCGGATGCCGACCGGCGCAAGGCCGAGCTCGCGCTGCTCGGGCTCACCTCCAGCATCCAGGCCGTCGCCATCGAGGGCCAGACCTGGCACCGCGTGCGCATCGGTCCGCTGCCGGATGCGGCCCAGGCCGACGCCACGCGCCGGCAACTGGCGGAGGCGGGCATCGGGGCGCTGGCCGTCAGGGAGCGGAACTGAGCAGGGTCTCCCGGAAAAGCACCACGCCGGCGATTCCCGCCAGCAGCAAGCCGAGACCCAGTACCGGGAACAGCGCCGTCAACGGCAAGCCGAAACCCAGCCCGGCCAGCGACCATGCCAGGCCGTCGGCCCGCGCAGCGCGCGTGGCGGGCAGCAGCCAGCGGCCGAGCAAGCGATCGACGCTGAGCTTGCCGGCGCCGTTGAGCACCAGGGGCAAGAGCATCAACGCGAACAGCAGCGGCAGCTTGAAGTTGCCATAGCCGTCGTCGCTGATGGCATAGCCCTGCCACAACTCCGCCAGCGAAGACCAGCCGTCAGGCCAGTGCACCGCCGCCGTGGCCACGAAGGTGAGGATCAGCAGCGAGAACGCGAAGAACCGCGTGAACAGTCCCAGGACGAGCGCAAAGGCGCCGATGATCTCGAACCAGGTCGCCATGAACCAGCTCAGCTCGGGGCTGACGATGCTGAAGGGGAAGGGAAAGCTGTCCTGCACATGGCTGAACCAGTTCTCGCCGTGCAGCTTTTCGACACCGGCCTCGCCGAACTCCCAGGCCAGGATCAGCCTCAGGCCGAGCGGCGCCAGCCAGGCACCGAGTCCCTCGAGGCGTGAAGTCGTGAGGCGCCAGAGGGTCGGCAGCGATTGCGACGCATCGTTCATCAGCTCTCTCCTGCAAGTTCTTTACTTCCCGCGCGGGCGGGTATGCAGAGAGAGACCCGGGTCAGGGCGAAAACATTACGCGCGCGGCTGCGCTGGATCAGTCATCCGAACCGCCGCTGCGGAAATCGATGCCGAGCGCGCGCAGCTTACGATACAGGTGGGTGCGCTCCATGCCGACCCGCTTGGCGAGCCGGCCGACCTTGCCCTCGCACAGCTGCAGCTGCTGCTGCAGGTAAGCTCGCTCGAACTGTTCGCGCGCCTCGCGCAGCGGCAGCGCCATGAGGTCCTGGCTGAGCAAGGGCTCGTCCGGCGGCGCCGTCTCCGACAGCGCCTGCTCCACTTCGCCGAGCCCGATCTCCTCGTCACCGCCGAGGATCAGGAGCCGATGCACGAGATTGCGCAGCTCGCGCACGTTCCCGGGCCAGGGGTAATTGCGCAGGCGGTTCTGCGCCGCCACGCTGAAGCGGCGGTACGCCAGGCCCTGGCTGTCCACCAGCTTGTCGAGATAATGGCGCAACAGGTCGGGGACGTCCTCGGGGTACTCGCGCAACGGCGGCACGGTCAGCACCACGACGGCCAGGTACATCAGCAATTCCTGCCGCAGCCCCGCCGGAGGAGAACGCTCAAAGCCGGGGGGCGCCGAGGCGATAATGCGCGCATCCAGGGGGCGCGCGACGTCGCCGCCCAGGGGCTTGTAGCGGCCGCTCTCGAACGCACCCAGCAGCAGGCGCTGGGACTCGGCGCCGAGGTCGTGCAGGTTCTTGATGAAGAGCGTGCCGCCCTGGGCGCGCTCCAGCAGGCCGGGCTCGATGTTGCCCTGGAACGCCCTGCCGAACAGCGCTGCCTCTGCGCCCGCGTCCTGCATCGCACTGGCGACGAGCCTGACGAAGGGCCCGCGCGCGCGCGGCCCCATCGAGTGGATGTAACGCGCGAACAGCTCCCGCCCGCTGCCTGCCTCCCCGGTGACGAGGACGTTGGTAGCGTGGCCGGCGACGCGCTCGGCCTGCTCCCGCAACGCCTGCATGGCGCGGCTGTGGCCCACCGGCGCTGTCGACTGCGGCACCAGGCCGCGCCCGCCCTTGCCGCCGGCGCGATCGGCTTCGAGTGCGCGCTCGACCGTGCGCAGCAGCTTGGCCAGCGACACCGGCTTTTCGATGAAGTCCACGGCGCCGAGACGAGTCGCCTCCACCGCCGTCTCGACCGTGCCATGTCCCGACATCATCACCACCGGGCACTGGCGGGCCGACTTGGCGGCGGACCATTCGCGCAGCAGCGTGATGCCGTCGACGTCGGGCATCCAGATGTCGAGCAGGACCAGGTCGGGCGAATCCTTGGCGTAGCGCTCGCGCGCCTCCGCCGCGTTCGCCGCCGCCACCACCGCGTAGCCTTCCTCGGAGAGGATCTCTTCCAGCAGGCTGCGGATGTCCGCCTCGTCGTCGACCACCAGGATCCTGGCGCTGCTCATGCGTGCGTTCTCCTCAGCTCAGCGCCCCGGGCCTCGCGTCGCAGCATGGCGCTGCGCGCCTCCTCGTCGGCCGGGAGCGCGATGGTGATGCGGACGCCGCCCTCCTGGCGGTTGCTCGCTTCGACCCAGCCACCGTGCTCCTCGACGAGCTTCTTCACGATGGCCAGGCCGAGGCCGGTCCCCTTGGGCTTGGTCGTTACGTACGGATCGAAAACCCGGTCCAATGCCTCCGCCGGCAGTCCCGGCCCGTTGTCCTCGACAATGATGAACACGGCGTGCAGCTCGAACTCCTCGGTGCTGCGCGTGGTGATGCGGAGCATGGCGTCGTCCACGCGGCCCTCCAGTGCTTCGACCGCGTTGCGGATCAGGTTGTGCAGGATCTGTCGCAGGCGTCCGGCATCCGCCTCCACGAGCCCGACGTCCGGGTCCAGGCTGAGATCGATGCTGACGGGGATCTCGCGCACGCGGTACAGCTCGGCCACCTCGGCCACGAGGTGGTTCAGGTGGAGGCGCGTGATCTCCATGTCCGGCGCACGGGCGTAGTCGGAGAAAGCGTTCACCATGTCCTTCATGGACTCCACCTGCTGCACGATGGTGCGCGTAGCGCGCTCCAGCACCTGGGCGTCCTCCTCGTTCATGTGCTCGAGGAAGCGGCGCCGGATGCGCTCCGCCGAGAGCTGGATCGGCGTCAGCGGGTTCTTGATCTCGTGCGCCAGGCGCCGCGCGACCTCGCCCCAGGCCGCGTCGCGCTGCGCCTGCAACAGGGCCGTGATGTCGTCGAACACCACCACGAAGCCGTCCGGCTCGCCGTCGTCTCCGGGCAGCGCAGAGCAGGCGCACATCAGCACGCGCCCGCCCGCTTCGCCGCGCAGCACGATCTGCTCGCGCCACTCGTAATCACCTGCATCGATGTGGGTACGCCCCACCTCGATGAACTGCTGCAACAACGGCTTGTCGACCGCGACTTCGGGCAACGGCTTGCCGACCGCGGCTTCGAGATCGACGCCGAGGATGGCGCCGGCGGCCTGGTTGGCGGTGCTGATGCGCCAGTCGCGCTGCAGCGACACCACCCCGGTGGACAGCCGGCCGAGAATCACCGCCAGGTATGCGCGCTGGCTTTCCACGGCCTGCTCGCTCTGCCGCGCCAGCTCGCGCGCCCCGGCCAGGCGCGTGATCATGTCGTTGAAGCTGTGCACCAGGAAGCCCATCTCGTCCCGCGCCGGCAACGGCAGCCGCGTGTCGAAGTCGCCCTGCGCCACGGCGCGCGTGCCGGCGACCAGCGTCTGGATCGGCGCGGTGAGCTTGCGCGCGAAGAAAAAAGCCCCCCACACCGCCAGCAGCAACGAGAGCAGCAGGACCAGGGTGAGGGTCAGCGTCAGGCTGCGCGTGAACGGGCTGCGCAGGAACGACAGCTCGCGGTACTGGGCGTAGGCCTCCTGCACCGAGTTGGCGAGCATGCCGACGCGTTCCGGCACCGTGAACAGTCCCTGCAGGACGCGCATCTCCTCGAGCGGGTGCAGGCCGGGTATCGCTACCGCAGTACGGATGACATAGCCCTCGCGCACCGGGTCCAGGCTGACGAAAGGGCGACCCTGGCGGATCTGCAGCATGACCTCCTCAGTCGGCGCCGAGGGCAGGTCGGTCAGGCTGAGGTCTGACGACAGGGCGATGATGCGGCTGCTCTGGCCCACCACGGTCATCTCCGTGGCGCCGGCGCCGCGGCGCGCGAATTCCAGCTGCGCGCCCAGCTCACGGTCCTCGCTGCCGCTGAGCGACTCCGCGATCTGGCGCGTGGCCTCGAGGTGCTCGCGCATGCGACTCTCTAGCGTGGCGCGGGACAGCTCGAGTGCGTCGCCGAGGCCGGCCTCGACATTGACGTCGAACCAGGTGTCGATGCCGCGACTGATGAACTGGACCGAGAAGTAATAGACCATGCCGAGGGGCACGACGGCGAGGCCGACGAAGATCGCCACCATGCGGGAAGCCAGCCGCGAGCCCGGGGTATGGCTGCGGTACTCGCGCACCAGGCGCACCAGGTTGGAAATGGTGAGCGCCAGCAAGACGGCCGCGCCGGCCATGTTCAAGAGGAAGATCCAGTTGTAGATCTCGCCGAAACGATCGGCGCTTTCCACGGTGGATACGAGAAACAGCAGGGCGGCGAACAGCAGCGCCAGCCCCAGGAGGGCGAACGTCGCGACGCCCCAGCGTTTCAGCGCCCCAGTCGCCATCTGAGCCATTCGCTTTCCGTGCGCCAGTCGTTCCAGAACAGGCGCACCACGGCCAGCGGACCACCCTTGCGCTTGATTTCGACCGCGGCGCGAAATTCGACGAAGTACTTGGTGTCGGGATCGATCAGCGCGTCATCGATCACCGGCAGGCCGCGCACCTGGCCGAGCGCTTGCAGCGCCGCACCCAGCGAGGCATGGCTGGACTGCTCGCCGCTGTTCAGGTTGCGCGTGATGTAACGCTCCGTGAGGGCGTGGAACTGGAGCTGGTAACGCTGGCGCAGCTCGGCGAACTCGGCATCCCAGATGATGCGGCGGCGGCGTTCCAGGCGTATGTCGAGCTCGAAATCGAGCGGCAGCCCGCTCTCGAGCGCCTCCAGGGCGGTAGCGCTGAGCTGGTAGTCGATGTCGGCATCGAGGTACCAGACGCCGTCCTGCAGGCGCGTCTGGGCATCCACGATGACGAGGCCTTCATCGGCATGCGCCAGGGGCAGCAACAGGAGGCACAGCGCGCACACGCGGAGCGCGATGCGTCGCCATCCCGATGGACCCCTCCATTGCTCCGCGTGACGCATCGCCTCCCGCCTAGGCCGTCTTTACGAGGCAAGCATAATAAAACCCGTCCGCCCCTGCCTCTCCACTCAAAAGCTGCCGCCCGGGCCCGGCGCGCCGCCCCCAGGCGGGCTCGCCGAAGTCCACCGCGCGCGCGTCCGGGTGCCGGCGCAGGAAGCCGGTGGCCTGGGCCGCGTTCTCCGCCCGCCAGATCGAGCAGGTCGCGTACAGCAGGCGGCCGCCCGGGGCCAGCACGCCCCAGAGCGCGTCCAGCAGCGCCTGCTGGCGGGCGCCGAGCGCAGCCGTGTCGCCGGGGCGCCGCAACAGCTTGATATCCGGATGCCGCCGCACCACGCCGCTGCCGGTGCAGGGTGCGTCGAGCAGGACGCGCTCGTACCAGCGGCCATCCCACCAGCTGGCAGGATCCGCGGCGTCGCCCTGCAACACCTGCGCCTCGAGCCCGAGGCGCGCGAGGTTGTCGCGCACGCGCTCGAGGCGTGCAGCGGCGACGTCGAGCGCGGTCAGCTCGATGCCCTCGTAGCGCTCGAGGAGATGGCAGGCCTTGCCGCCGGGCGCAGCGCAGGCGTCGAGGACGCGCATGCCCGGCTCCGGCGCCAGCAGGCCGGCCGCGAGCTGCGCCGCACCGTCCTGGACGGAGACGTCGCCCGCGGCGAAGCCGGGCAACTCCTCGACCGCCACCGGCTTCTCCAGCCGCAGCGCGTCCGGCGCGGCGTCCCAGGGTTCGGCCTCGATGCCCGCTGCGAGCGCGCGGGCCAGCCACGCCTCGCGGCTGGTCCGGCGGCAATTGACCCGCACCCACATCGGGGCCTGCGTGTTGTTCGCCGCCACCAGCGCCTCCCAGTCACGCGGCCAGTCGTGCGCCAGCGCGTCCAGCCACCAGCGCGGATGCGCGTGAACCACTTCCGGCTCCCGGGCCACCCGCGCCTTCAGCGCGTCGCCCTCGCGCAACCAGCGGCGCAGGCAGGCGTTCAACAGGCCCGCATGGCGCGCGCGCCCCAGCAGGCGGGCCGCCTCGACGCTGGCATCGACGGCGGCATGGTCGGGCACGCGTGAAGCCTCGATCTGGTACAGCCCGATCGCCAGCAGGGCCTGGACATCGGCATCGCGCGGCGGCAGGGGCCGCGCCAGCAGCAGGCCCGCCCAGCGCGCCAGGCGCGGGTAGAGCCGCAGCGAGCCATAGGCGAGCTGCGCGGCCAGGGCGCGATCCGGTCCTTGCAACGCGCCGGTGGCGGCAGCGAGGGCATCGTCCAGCGACCGCCCCGCGCCGATGACGGCGCCGACGGCACGCGCGGCGGCAGCCCGGGCGGCGGCCCCGGCGCTCATGCCCCGAGCTGCTCGCCGAGCAGCGCCCGGCCGTTGAGGAAATCCCGCGCCACCAGGACGCGTCCGCCGGGCGCCTGCAACTCCAACAGGCGCACGCTGCCCAGGCCCGTAGCAACATCTATCCCTTCCGGGCCCGCCCGCCAGACCCGGCCCGGCGGGCCCTCTGCCTCGGCGAGCGCGCCGGCGCGATGCAGCTTGAGGCGCTGCCCGCGCCAGGTCGTCCAGGCGCCGGGCCTCGGGGCGAAGGCGCGGATGCGGCGCGCCAGCTCGATCGCCGCGCCCTGCCAGTGCACCTCGGCATCCTCGGGCGTGATCTTGCCGGCATAGCTGGCGAACGTCTCGTCCTGCGGCCGGGGCCGGAGCCGGCCGGCCACGATCTCGGGCAAAGTCGCGGCCAGCAGCTCGGCGCACATCGCTGCGAGCCGGGTCCGGAGTTCCCCCGCAGTCTCGAGCTCGCCGATGTTCGTATCCTGCATTTTGTATACGGGTCCCGTGTCCAGCCCTTTATCCATCGACATAATGGAAATTCCCGTGGTCGCATCGCCGGCCAGGATGGCCGCCTGGATCGGCGCCGCCCCGCGCCAGCGCGGCAGCAGGGAGGCATGGCCGTTGACGCAGCCATGGGCCGGCAGGGAGAGCACCAGGCCGGGCAGGATGAGCCCGTAATCGACCACGACCAGGACCTCGGGCCGCAGTGCGGCGAGCTGGGCGACGGACGCGGGATCCCGCAGCGTCACCGGGGTCAGGGTCTCGAGACCGAGTTCGGCGGCACGCTGGCCGACGGGCGTCGGCATCAGGCGGCGGCGACGTCCCGTGGGGCGGGGCGGCTGGGTCAGGACGCCGGAGACCTCCCACGAACCCCCCGCCAGGGCCTCGAGCGACGGCACGGCGAAATCGGAACTGCCCGCAAAGACGAGGCGGGGCACGGGCAGGGCCTAGAGCACGCCGGCGGTGGCAGGTTCCCTCTGGCGACGACCCTTTTCAATCCGCTTGCGGATGCGCTGCCGCTTGAGATCGGAAAGATAGTCCACGAACAGCTTGCCCTCGAGGTGGTCCATCTCGTGCTGCACCACCACGGCCAGCAGGCCGTCCAGCTCCATCTCGAAGCTCGCCCCTTCCAGGTTCAGCGCCCGCACGCGGATCCACTCCGAGCGGGTCACGGATTCATAGAAGCCCGGGACGGACAGGCACCCTTCCTCCATCACCTCGGTGCCGCGGCGCTCCAGGATCTCCGGATTGATAAATATGTGCGGTGTGTCCTGTTCCTCGGAGATGTCCGCGACCAGCATGCGACGGTGGACGTCGACCTGCGTCGCCGCCAGCCCGATGCCCGGAGCCGCGTACATGGTCTCCAGCATGTCGGCGGCGAGGCGCCGCAGCTCGTCATCCACCACGTCCACGGGCTGCGCCCTGGTGCGCAACCTGGGGTCCGGGTACTCGAGTATGTTCAGAATGGCCATGAGCGCGGTTCCAATTGCTCGTGTAATACGCCACAAAATGCGGGTAACGGTATGACAATTCAAGCCCACCGTGCTAACTTCGCAGCGGTGCAAAGGTGGCGGGAAAGCCCGCGGCCGGGTACCGGAGACACCGACTGCCGCGGATTATACCAAGCCGCGGCGGAGCACTCTTACAAAGGACAGCATGGAGCAAGGCCCGCCATGTCCCAGTCGATCTTCCGTCTCTTTCGCGTCAGTGTGCTGAGCAGTTTCGGCGCCGCATTGCTGCTCGGCGGCTGCGCCAGCACACCCGAAGCTCCGCCGCCTGCCGCGACGCCGGCGCCTCCGCCCGCCGTGGTGACGCCTGCGCCGCAAGCCGAGGCTCCGGCCCCGGTCGCGACCGCGGCGCCCGCGCCCGCGGTACGACTCAACCCGGCCCACCCCGACCGCTACGTGGTGAAGAAGGGCGACACGCTGTGGGACATTTCCGCCATGTTCCTGCGCGATCCCTGGTTCTGGCCGGAGATCTGGTACGCCAACCCGCAGGTTGCCAACCCGCACCTCATTTACCCGGGCGACGTGCTGACGCTGGTCTACATCAACGGCCAGCCGCGCCTCGTGCTGGAGCGCGGCGCGGGTCGTGAGAGGCTCGAGCCGCGCGTCCGGGCGGAGCCGCTGGAAGACGCGATCCTCACCATCCCCTACGACCGCATCGCCGCTTTCCTGAGCCGGCCGTCCGTGGTCGAGCGGGACGACGCCGACCGCGCGCCCTACATCCTGACGAGCCGGCGCGGCCACATCGTGCACGGAGCACAGTCCGAGGTCTACGTCCGCGGCAGCGACTTTGTCGTCGACGACGACTACAGCGTGACGCGCATCGGTGCGCGACTGACGGACCCCGATACCGGCGACATCCTGGGTTACCAGGGACACTACGTCGGCGAAGGGCGCATCGTCCGCGCAGGCGACCCGGCCACCATGTACCTCACGTCCACGGAGCGCGAGGCGCTGAACGGCGACAAGCTGTTCCCGGTCGACACCGACTTCCCGCTGCGCTTTATCCCGCGGGCTCCCGAGCAGCAGGTCGACGGCAGCATCATCCACGTGCTCGACGGCGTCTCTCTGGTCAGCGCTTTCCAGATCGTCACGCTCAACCGCGGCAGCAACCACGGCCTGGCGCCGGGCCACGTGCTCGCAGTGTGGCAGGCCGGACAGCGCGTGCCGGACCGCTTCGGCGGCGGCCAGGTGCAGCTGCCGGACGAATATGCAGGCTACCTGATGGTATTCAAGACCTACGAAAAGCTGAGCTTCGGCCTCATCATGCAGGCGCAGAACGAGATCCGCGTGCTGGACAAGGTGCGCACTCCCTGACCGCCCGCGTCCGACCGATGAACCGAACCACGACGCCGGCCACAAGCCGGCGTCGTGCTGTCAGGAGCCCGATATGAACGATGCGGCCGCCTGGCTGCGCCTGTCGCTGACGCCGGGGATTCCCGACGAGGCCGCGCGCCGCCTTGCCGGCCATCCGGGCGGGCTGGGGGCCCTGCTGGAGGGGGGCGTGGCGGCGCTGGTGCAGCTCGGCGTGCCGGAACCCGCCGCGCGCACGCTCACCGGGCCGGCGCCCGAGTGGCTGCCCGGCGCGCTGGACTGGCTGGAGCACCCCGGGCACGACCTGCTGACGCTGGCGGACGCGGATTACCCGGCGCTGCTGAAACTGGCGCCAGGGGCGCCGGCCGCGCTGTTTCTGCGCGGCCGCCGGGAGCTGCTCGCGGACCCGCACTTCGCCATTGTCGGCAGCCGCAACCCGACGCCCCAGGGCGCGGAGAACGCGCGCGCCTTTGCCGGCTACCTGGCGGGCTGCGGCCTGGTGATCTGCAGCGGGCTGGCGAGCGGAATCGACGCGGCCGCGCATGAAGGCGCCCTGGCGGCCGGCGCCCCGACCACGGCGGTGCTCGGCTGCGGGCCGGATCGCGCCTACCCCGCCGCCAATGCCGGGCTGGCGCAGCGCATCGCCGCCGAGGGCCTGGTGATATCGGAGTACTTGCCGGGCACCCGCCCGCTGAAGGAACATTTCCCCCGGCGCAACCGCATCATCAGCGGCCTGTCGCTCGGCGTGCTGGTGGTCGAGGCCGCCCGCCGCAGCGGCTCGCTGATCACGGCGCGCCTCGCCGGGGACCAGGGCCGGGAAGTCTTTGCCATCCCCGGCAGCATCCACAACCCGCTGGCGCGTGGCTGCCACCAGCTGATCCGGCAGGGCGCCGTGCTGGTGGAAACGGCGGCCGATATCCTGGCCGAAATCGGCCCCCTCGCCGGCATCCCGACGGAGCCCGCGCCCCCGGGCCGCCCCGCCCGGGAGGCAGCGCCGGAGACGGACGGCGACTACCGCAAGCTGCTCGACGCGCTCGCCCACGACCCCTGCGGGGTCGACGCGCTGGCCGGCCGCACCGGTTTGACCACCGCGGAGGTTTCATCGATGATGCTGATCCTTGAACTCCAGGGAGCCGTGGAGTCCTTGCCGGGCGGACGTTATGCCCGCACAACGACGAGGTCTTGAAATGACGGAGAGTGTGCTCGACGTTCTGATGTACCTGTTCGAGACCGCGGGCGAGGACGGCCTGCCGCCGGAGCCGAACCGGGACGGGCTGAGGGAAGAACTCGAGCGCGCCGGCTTCCACCACCGCGAGATCGAGCGGGCGCTGGAATGGCTGGACGGGCTGGCGGGCCACCGCGGCGGGGACGTCGCCAGTCCGCCTACGGACCGCGCCGTAAGGATCTATGCCCACAGCGAGCGGGCGCGCATGGACGCCGAGGGGCGCGGGTACATGATGTACCTGGAGCAGATCGGTATCCTGTCGCCGCACCAGCGCGAACTGGTGATCGACCGGCTGATGGCGCTCGACAGCGAGGAGATCGACGTCGACGACATCAAGTGGGTGGTGCTGATGGTGCTGTTCAGCCAGCCGGGCGAGGAAAGCGCCTATGCACGGATGGAGGACCTGGTGTTCGACGACCGGGCCTGGGTGGTGCACTAGGACCGCCCGTCGCGCGGCCCTGGCACGAGTCTACGGGGGTCGTGGCGCGAGCCACGGCCCGTTTTTTCGATATGCAGACCGTAAAGTGAGATGAGCAAAAACCTGGTAATCGTGGAATCGCCGGCAAAGGCCAAGACCATCGAGAAATACCTCGGCGGCGACTTCAAGGTGCTCGCTTCCTACGGTCACGTGCGCGACCTCCGGGCCAAGGAGGGCGCCGTCGATCCCGAGCACGGCTTCGCCATGAAGTACGAGGAGATCGACCGCAACAAGCGTCACGTCGATGCCATCGCCCGCGCCATGCGCAACGCCGACGCGCTCTACCTCGCCACCGACCCGGACCGCGAAGGCGAGGCGATCAGCTGGCACGTATGCGAATCGCTGCGCGAGCGCGGCCTGCTCGACAGCCGTCCCGTGTACCGCATCGTGTTCCACGAGATCACCAAGCGCGCGGTCCAGGAAGCCCTCGAGCATCCGCGCGACATCTCCGGCGACCTGGTGAACGCGCAACAGGCCCGGCGCGCGCTCGATTACCTGGTCGGCTTCAACCTCTCACCCCTGCTGTGGCGCAAGATCCGTCCCGGCCTGTCCGCGGGCCGGGTGCAGACACCGGCGCTGCGCCTCATCGTCGAGCGCGAGCGCGAGATCGAGGCTTTCAAGCCGGTCGAGTACTGGAGCATCGAGGCCGGCCTGGAGAAAGACGGCCAGTCCTTCCCGGCGCGGCTGGCGGAGTACGGCGGCCAGCGCATCGACGACAAGCTGCAGAAGTTCTTCATCGGTGACGAAGGCCAGGCCCGCGAGGCCGACCGCACGCTGCGCGAGTCCGCCGCCGGCAAGCTGCTGGTCGCGGCCGTGGAGCGACGCCAGCGCAAGCAGAACCCGGCGCCGCCGTTCACCACCTCCACGCTGCAGCAGGAGGCCGCGCGCAAGCTCGGCTTCACCGCGCAGAAGACCATGCGCACCGCGCAGCGGCTCTACGAGGGCGTGGACTTCGGCGAGGGCGCCACCGGCCTGATCACCTACATGCGTACCGACTCGGTGTCGCTCGCCGCCGACGCCGTGCGCGAGATTCGCGCCGTGATCGGCGAGCGCTTCGGCGCCAGGGCGTTGCCGGAGAAGCCGCGCCACTATCGCACCAAGTCCAAGAACGCGCAGGAAGCGCACGAGGCCATCCGGCCCACCTCGGCTGCATGGCACCCGGACAACCTCGTCGGCCGGCTCGATCGCGACCAGCAGCGCCTCTACGAGCTGATCTGGAAACGCGCCGTCGCCAGCCAGATGGCGACCGCTGTGTTCGACACGGTCTCGCTGGACCTGGTGCCGTCGCAGGCGCCCGAGGCCGGCCACCGCTTCCGCGCTTCCGGCTCGATCCTGGTCGAGCCCGGCTACATCGCGGTCTACCAGGAAGGGCGCGACGACGCCGAGGACGAACAGGACCGGCGCCTGCCGCAGGTCAGCGAAGGCGAGCTCGTGGCGCTGCAGAAGCTAGAGGCGGAGCAGCACTTCACCAAGCCGCCGCCGCGCTTCACCGAGGCCAGCCTGGTGAAGACGCTGGAGGAATTCGGCATCGGCCGGCCCTCCACGTATGCCTCCATCATCTCCACGCTGCTCGATCGCGAGTACGTGGAGCTGGACCGCAAGCGCTTCGTCCCCACGGACGTGGGCCGCATCGTCAGCACCTTCCTCAGCGAGCATTTCACGCAGTACGTGGACTACGACTTTACGGCCCGGATGGAGGATCGCCTCGACGCCATCTCGCGCGGCGAGCAGGACTGGAAGGCGCTGCTCGGACGCTTCTGGGAACCGTTCCGCGACCTGGTCCAGGACAAGCAGGAATCGGTCACGAAGAAGGACGTGATGCCGAACCGCGAGCTCGGCGCCGACCCGGCAACCGGCAAGCCGGTGCTGGTGAAGATCGGGCGCTTCGGTCCTTACGTGCAGATCGGCACCGCCGAGGACGAAGAGAAGCCGCGCTTTGCCGGCATCCCGCGTGGCAAGAGCATGCAGAACATCACGCTGGAAGAAGCGCTGGAACTGTTCAAGCTGCCGCGCGAACTGGGCCAGACGCCGGACGGGCTGCCGGTGCTGGTGAACATCGGTCGCTTCGGGCCCTTCGTGAAGTACGGCGCCAAGTACGCTTCGCTGAAGAAGGACGACGACCCTTACACCATCGGGCTCGAGCGCGCGCTCGAGATCGTGCGCGACAAGGAAGCGCTGGACGCCGCCCGTACCATCCGCGAGTTCCCGGACGCCGGGGTGCGCATCCTCAAAGGCCGCTTCGGCCCCTATGCCACGGACGCAGGGCGCCGCGCGAGCATCCCCAAGGGTCGCGACCCCGCTACCGTGACCCTCGAGGAAGCGCTCAAGCTCCTCGAAGAGGCGCCGGCGAAAAAGGGCGCGCGCAAGAAGAAGGCGGCGAAAAAGGCTGGGGCGAAGAAGGCCACGACCAAGAAAGCCCCAGCCAAGAAAAAGGCGAAGAAAAAGGCCAGGAAGAAAGCCGCTGCCGGCGGAAAGAAGACCGCGGCGAGGAAGAAGAAGGTCGCCGCAGTCGGCCAGGGCGAGACCGGGGAGAGCTGACCATGGCGGGCACCCTCGCGATCCGGCGGGCAGCCGCCCTCGTTCGCGCAGGAGGCGTCATCGCCTACCCGACCGAGTCCGTGTGGGGTCTCGGCTGCGACCCGCTCGACGCCGAAGCCGTAGCGCGCATCCTCGCCATCAAGGAACGCCCCGCGACCATGGGGCTGATCCTCATCGCCGCGGAGATGGCGCAACTCGACCCCTGGATCGAACCGGTCTGCCACGAAGTCGAGGCCCGCGTCGCGGCGACCTGGCCCGGCTCGGTCACCTGGGTCTTCCCGGCGCAGCCCTGGGTGCCGTTCTGGGTACACGGCGGCCGCGGCTCACTCGCGGTGCGCGTCACCGCGCATGCGCAGAGCGCAGCGCTTTGTCGTGCCGTCGGCTATCCCGTCGTGTCCACCAGCGCCAACCGCAGCGGCCATCCACCCGCCCGGACCGCGGCCCAGGTGCGGCGCTGGCTCGGCGACGACATCGATTTCATTCTCGGCGGCGCCACCGGCAACCATCCCTGGCCGAGCGACATCCGTGACGCCCTCACGGGCCGGGCATTACGCCCGGCCTGAGCGGTCCCCGCATGCTGGAGAGTTGATGGAGCCCATGGTTGGAACAGAGGACATTCTCGCCGTAGAACAATGGCTGCGCACGCTGCAGGATGAGCTGTGCGCGTCTCTGCAGGCGCTCGACGGTGGCGCGCGCTTTCGCAGCGATCGCTGGGACCGTCCCGAGGGCGGCGGCGGCGACAGTCGCGTCATCGAGGAAGGCGCGCTGTTCGAGAAGGGCGGCATCAATTTCTCCGCCGTGCACGGTGCGGCGCTGCCGCCTTCGGCCACCGCGCGCCGGCCCGAGCTGGCCGGGCGCAGCTTCCGCGCCACCGGCGTGTCCATGGTGCTGCACCCGCGCAACCCCTACGTCCCCACCACGCACGGCAACTGGCGCTTCTTCGTCGCCGAGAAACCCGGCGAGGCGCCGGTGTGGTGGTTCGGCGGCGGTTTCGACCTCACGCCTTACTACCCCTTCCTCGAGGACGTGCAGCACTGGCATCGCGAATCGCGCGCCGGCTGCCAGCCCTTCGGCGCGGACGTCTACCCGCGCTACAAGCAGTGGGCCGACGAATATTTCTACCTCAAGCACCGCGACGAGCCGCGCGGCGTCGGCGGCCTGTTCTACGACGACCTCAACGAGTGGGGCTTCGCGCGCTGCTTCGAATTCTCGCGCGCGGTGGCGGCGCGGTTCCTGCCGGCCTATACGCCGATCGCCCAGCGTCGGCGCGACATGCCATGGGGCGAGCGCGAGCGGGAGTTCCAGCTCTACCGGCGCGGCCGCTACGTCGAGTTCAACCTGGTGTACGACCGCGGCACGGTGTTCGGCCTGCAGTCCGGCGGCCGCATCGAGTCCATCTTGATGTCGCTGCCGCCGCTGGTGCGATGGGTGTACGACTGGCACCCGGAGCCCGGCTCGCCCGAGGCCGCGCTGTACGACGATTTTCTCAAGGAACGCGACTGGCTGGAGGACGCATGAGACCCAGATTTCACCTGGCCTTCCCCGTGCACGACCTGGATGCAGCGCGCGGCTTCTATGCCGGCATGCTCGGTTGCAGCATCGGACGCGAGTCCGACAAGTGGGTCGACTTCGATTTCCACGGCCACCAGATCACCGCCCACCTGTGCCCGGACACCAGACCGGCCTCGGTCAACCCGGTTGACGGCAACCGGATACCCGTGCGGCACTTCGGGCTGATCCTGGAGCGCAGCGACTGGGAGGCGCTCGGGGCGAGATTGCGCGAAGCCGGCGCCGATTTCCTCATCGAGCCGCGCCTCCGCTTCAAGGGCCGGCCCGGCGAGCAGGCCACCATGTTCGTACTCGATCCCTCGGGCAACGCGCTGGAGTTCAAGTCCTTCGCGGACGACAGCGCGGTGTTCGCGCCGGATCCCGGCGTCGCCTGAGCGGCCGCAGGCCTCAGGCCAGCGCCAGCCAGAGGTTCAGCAGCGCGACCAGCAGCAGTGCGATCCAGGTGAACAGGGTGCCGTAGAAGCGGCCCGGGCTGGTGCCGCCGCTCTTCGACAGACCCCAGGCATGCGCAGCGCGGCCCAGCAAGAAGCCGGCGCCGAGGACATGCAGCAGCCACCCGGGGGCCCCGCCCAGCTCCGCCAGCAGCAGCAGGACCAGGAACAGCGGGACGTACTCCGCGAAGTTACCGTGCACGCGTACCGCCCGCTCCAGGTCCATGTTGCCGCCGGTGCCCAGGCCGACCTTGCCGCGGCGCCGGTGGTCGACCACCTGCCAGCAGAGCACCAGGAAGAGCAGGCCCAGCAGGCCGCCATAGAACGCCGTGATCGCGGGAGTCATGAGAGTCAGCATCTCCGTGCCAGGTGACCGCGCAAGCTTAACCGAGTCCGGAGCCCGGTAGCGCGATGCAAGGACGCTCCTCCCGTGGGGGAGCGGCCGTCTTTCAGAGCGCCAGGCGCGCGCCGGCGGCCACGCACTCCGCATGGCGGTAGCAGCCCACCAAGTGGTCGTTCACCAGCCCCGTCGCCTGCAGGTGCGCGTAAACGATGGTGCTGCCGACAAAGCGGAAGCCGTGCGCCTTGAGCTCCTTGCTGACGCGGTCAGAAAGCGGCGTGGTGGCGGGCACCTGGCGCATCTCCCGCCACTGGTTGACGACCGGGCGGCCGTCGACGAAATCCCATAACCAGGCGCTGAAGCTGCCGTGTCGCGCCTGCAGCTCGAGGAAGGCGCGGGCGTTGCCGATCGCCGCCTCGATCTTGAGGCGATTGCGGATGATGCCGGCGTCGCCGACCAGCCGCTGCACGCTGCGCCGGTTGAAGCGGGCCACGCGTTCCGGATCGAAGCCGGCAAAGGCGCGGCGGTAACCGTCGCGCTTGTGCAGCACGGTGGACCAGGACAGGCCTGCCTGTGCGCTCTCCAGTACCAGGAACTCGAACTGCCCGTAGTCGTCGGTGACCGGGCAGCCCCACTCATGGTCGTGATACGCCTGGTAGGCATCGCTGACGCCGAGGCACCAACCGCAACGGCTGCGATTATCACTCATCTCGGTCTCCCGCCCGTGCGGGCCCTGCATCTGAAAAGAGAAAGGGGTCCGCGACCAGCGCGGACCCCTGGATCATGCCTCAGGATGAGGCGCCCGGACCGACGCTCACACGCCGTCGGGCTTCTTCTTCGCCTTGTCGCCGCCGCACTTGCCTTCGCCACACTTGCCCTCGGCGCCCTTCTCTTCCTTGTCGCCGCCGCACTTGCCTTCGCCGCACTTGCCCTCGCCGCACTTGCCCTCGGCTTCCTTCTTCTCTTCCTTCTTGCCGTGGTCATCGATGGACGCGTGGGTCATGTAGCCGCTGGACAGCGCCGTCATGCCGAAGGGATTGGCGTCGGCGTGGGCGGACTGGATGCCGGCCAGCGAGCCCGCCAGGGCGATACCGGCAGCCAGCGAAACGGGCTTGATGGTCTTCTTCATCATTGCTGTGGTCCTCTCTCTCTCGGTTCTCGGGTTTCCGGCCTTCAGGCCGTTGTTGTAGAGCGGCGCAAGTCCGCTCATAGTCTCCAGTGCACCGCCTGTTGCAGGCGGTCCCGGATGATCTCGATATCCTCGTCGGGTGTGCCGACGATGGCGGCGCTGCCGCCGCCTTCCATGGGCACGATGGTACCCACAAAGCCCTCTTCGTCGATGGGCGTGGGCCCGACCACTTCTTCGTCCGGCAGCAGCATCACGGTGACCGGGCCCTTTTCGCCCTGCACCACGAAGTGCGCCACCATCTCGCCGCGGAAGGGACAGAGCTTGGCGTAGCTGACCGGCCCTACGGGTTGCGCGAGGCCGGCACGCCCGCGACGCAGGACCTCGTCGAACTCCTGCGCCGGCACGGTCCCCGCGGTAACCGCGAGCGAAGCCGGCTCGTGCAGGATATGCGCGATGATTTCGGCGCCGAGCGGCGACACGTCGGCGGGGGGCCGCGTCTGCAGCCCGAGCCAGAGCGCGGCGGCCAGCACCATGCTCGCCGCGACTGCGGCGAAGGCGGGCCAGCGCGGACGCGGCCGCGGCGCCCCCTGGGGTTGCCCCCCGGCGTTCGCCGCCACCGGCACTCGCAGCGCGGCCTCCAGCAAGGCATCGAAACGCCGCTCGTCGGCGAGCAGGGCCTCGCGGCGGCGGCGCTCTTCAGGCGTGATGGTCGTCTTCATTGCCGCCCCTCCGTCGCTGCCGCGTCGGCGAGCAGGGCTTCCTTCAGCTTCTCCCGCGCCCGGTGCAGCCGGGTCAGGATGGCGCCCTGGGTCACGCCGAGGATGTCGGCGATCTCGGCGGTGGAGTGCCCCATCAGCACCTGCAGCACCAGCGGCTCGCGATAGTTGTCCTCGAGCGCCATGATCGCCGTGCGCAGCTCACCCACCATCGGTTCCTCGACCTCGTCGGCGATGTCGGCGAAAACCGCCGGGTCCATGCTGTCCTCGCGCTGCTTCTCGCGCAGCCGCAGGAATTCGCGCCGCACGATGGTCACCAGCCAGGGGCGGGCCTTGGCCTCGTCCTCCAGGCCGTCGAATGACCGCCATGCGCGCAACATCGATTCCTGCACCACGTCCTCCGCGAGTTGCGGATCCCGGCCGAGCCACAAGGCGTAGCGGTAGAGATCCGTCCGCAAGGCGCCGACCAGGCGCTCGAAGCGCCGGCGGTCGCCCAGGTTGGCAATAGCTGCCGTCATGCATAGAGACCGTGAGGGATTCGCATTTATTACACACACAGAACCCCGGGTGCTGGCAAGGCCGGTCCAATCGCGGGAGAATTGCCCTTTGTACCCGGACCCGGATGACGCCCATGACTGCTCCCGTCGACGCCAAGTACCCCCTGACCCGCATGCGCCGCCTGCGCCGGCACGACTTCAGCCGCCGCCTGGTGCGCGAGAACGCGCTGTCGGTCGACGACCTGATCTGCCCGGTGTTCGTGCTGGAGGGCGAGGGCCGGCGCGAAGCGGTCGCCTCCATGCCCGGCGTGGAGCGCATGTCCGTCGACGAACTGGTGCGCGAAGCGACTGCATGGGCCGGGCTGGGCGTGCCCGCCGTGGCCCTGTTCCCGGTGACGCCGGCGGAAGCGAAGAGCCTGGACGGCAACGAAGCGTGGAACCCGGAAGGCCTGGCGCAGCGCGCCGTGCGCGCGCTCAAGGCCGCGCTGCCGCAGCTCGGCGTCATCACCGACGTGGCGCTCGATCCCTTCACCACCCACGGGCAGGACGGCATCATCGACGACTCCGGCTACGTGCTGAACGACGTCACGGTCGAGGCCCTGGTGCGCCAGGCGCTGTCGCACGCCGAGGCGGGCGCCGACTGGGTGGCGCCCTCCGACATGATGGACGGCCGGGTCGGGCGCATCCGCGCGGCCCTCGAAGAGGCCGGGCACGTGAACACCGGCATCCTGGCCTATTCGGCCAAGTACGCCTCGAGTTTCTACGGGCCATTCCGCGACGCCGTGGGCTCCGCCGGCAACCTGGGCGGCGGCAACAAGTACTCCTACCAGATGGACCCGGGCAACAGCGACGAGGCGCTGCGCGAGGTGGCGCTGGACATCGCCGAGGGCGCGGACGCCTTCATGGTGAAGCCAGGCATGCCTTATCTCGACATCGTGCGGCGCGTGAAGAGCGAGCTCGGCGTGCCGACCTTCGTCTACCAGGTGAGCGGCGAGTACGCGATGCTCAAGGCCGCGGCGGCCAACGGCTGGCTCGACGAGAAAGCCGTCGTGCTGGAGGCGCTGCTGTCGATGAAGCGCGCCGGTGCCGACGGCATCCTCACCTACTTCGCCCCGGCGGTCGCGCGCTGGCTCAAGGAAGGCTGAGGCCGCCGCGCCGTTGAATGCGCCCGACCGCTATGCAGTGTTCGGCCACCCGGTCGGGCACAGCCGCTCGCCCTGGCTGCACGCCCGCTTCGCCGAGCTGACCGGGGAGTCGCTGGTCTACGAGGCGCGCGACGTGCCGCCGGGCCGGTTCGAGACCGCGCTGGCCGCGTTCCTGCAGGCGGGCGGCAAGGGACTGAACATCACCGTGCCGCACAAGCTGGCCGCCTTCGCCGCGGCCGAGAAGCTCACGCCGCGCGCCCGCCGCGCCGGCGCGGTGAACACCCTCGCGCTTACGCCGGACGGACTGCTCGGCGACAACACCGACGGCGCCGGCCTGCTGCGCGACCTGCAGCACAACCTGGGCCTGGCGCTGGCCGGCACCCGCATCCTGCTGGTGGGCGCCGGCGGGGCCGCGCGCGGCGCGCTCGGCCCGCTGCTCGACGCCGGGCCAAGTGAGCTGGTGATCGCCAACCGCCATGCCGGGAAAGCGCGCGCCCTCGCCGCCGACTTCGGCGCCGACGGCGCGGTGTCGGGCGTGGGCCTGGACGAAGCGCACGGCCCCTTTGCGCTGGTGGTGAATGCCACCTCGGCGAGCCTGTCCGGCGAAGTGCCGGGCCTGCCTGGCGACGCCGTCGGGCCGGAAACATTCTGTTACGACATGGCCTACGGCTCGGGGCCGACGGCGTTCATGCGCTGGGCGCAGGTTAGAGGCGCGGCAGGCGTGGCCGACGGGCGCGGCATGCTGGTCGAACAGGCGGCGGAGTCCTTCACGCTGTGGCGCGGCGTGCGCCCGCCGACGGACGAGGTCCTGGCGGCGATGCGCAGCGCCGACTGAACGGGACCTGGCCCCGGTGGAACCCTTCCTGGTATCTCTCGGCGTGGTGGCGCTCGCCGAACTCGGCGACAAGTCGCAGCTGCTGGCCTTCATGCTGGCCGCCCGTTTCCGCCGGGTCGCGCCCATCGTCGCCGGCATCTTCCTCGCCGCGGTGGCCAATCACCTGCTCGCCGGCGCGCTCGGCGCGGGGATCGTGCGCCTGCTCGGCCCGGAAGCCCTGCGCTGGGTGGTGGGCGGGAGCTTTCTCGGGATCGCGGCATGGATGCTCTGGCCCGAGCGGGATGACGACGGTGCTGCGCCGCCCCGCCTGGCGCTGGGCGCCTTCGGCACCACGTTCGTGGCCTTCTTCATCGCCGAGTTCGGCGACAAGACCCAGGTGTCGGCAGTGGCGCTGGTGGCGCATTTCGAGACTTTCTTGCCGGTCGTCGCGGGCACCACGCTGGGCATGACCCTGGCCAACGTGCCCGGCGTGTACCTCGGCGACCGGCTGGCCAATCGGCTGCCGGTGCGCGCCATCAGGATCGTCGCCGCCACCCTGTTCGCGCTGCTCGGCGTCATGGCGCTGGCCGGGGCCGGCGCAGCCTTCGGCCTGGCGGACGCGGGCGCCGCCGCGTCCTAGTCCGCCGCCAGCAATTCCACCACCGCCGCCTGCACGGCCGGCCAGGCCGGCGCGAAGGGCGCGATCAGGTCGAAGTGTCCAGCCCCCTCGATGAGCTTCACCTGCACATCCTGGGCATAGGCGCTGGCGCGGTCTGCAAAGGCCGATGCCTGCTCGAGCTTGACGATCGGATCCACTGCGCCCTGCAGCAGGCGCACGGGCACGCCCAGCGGCAGCAGCTCGATGGGACTGGCGGCAGCGTAGCGCTCCGGCTGCTCCGCCGGACTGCCCTCCATGAGCAAGGGCACGGCCGCGTTACAGCCGCGCTCGCCCTCTGCATAGCGCACCAGGTCGGTGATACCGGCCAGCGAGACCACGCCCCGGACGCGCAATGGTCCCGGCGCATGCAGCGGATGTTCCGCCGGCAGGTTGTGCCGCCCTGCCAGCCACAGCGCAAGGTGCCCGCCGGCAGAGTGCCCGACCAGCACCACGCGGTCGAGGTCGAGCGGATAGTCCTGCGCCAGGGCCTGAAGCCACGCAAACGCGCGGGCGGCATCCTCGAAAGTCCCCGGCCAACCGCCGCCCTCGTCGCCGACGCGGCGGTACTCCGGCGTCCACACCGCCACGCCGGCCCGCGCCAGCGCCGCGCCCATATGCGACACGTGTTCCAGGTCGTACTCGGCCCGCCAGCAGCCACCATGCAGCAGCACCGCAACCGGGTGCGGGCCGGGCCCTGCAGGCAGGCGCAGCTCGCCGAACTGCAGCGGGTGCTCGCCGTAAGAGAGACGATGGTCGGGCGGCGGGACCGGCAGTGCCATGATCTCGGCCCAGCGCACGGGCCCCGGCGCCTCTTGCGCCGCGGACTGGCCCTGTTCCGGCAGTGGCGCGACCTGTGCGCAGCCGCCCAGCGCAAGCGCGGCCAGGCAGGCTGCCGCGCGGACGAGCCCGCGCCGCGCCCCGTCAGTCGCCAAGGTAGCGATCCTTGAGGCGCACGTAATGCTCGGCCGAATAGCGCAACATCGCCAGCTCCTCGTCGCTGAGCGAGCGCACGCGTTGCGCCGGGCTGCCGCGGTACAGGCTGCGGCCCTGGAGCCGCTTGCCCGGCGGCACCAGCGTGCCGGCGGCGAGGAACACCTCGTCCTCGAGCACTGCGCCGTCGAGGACGGTGGAGCTCATGCCGATGAGGCAGCGGTCCCCGATGGTGCAGGCGTGCAGCATGACGCGATGACCGATGGTGACGTCCGCGCCGATCACCAGCGGCAGCCCGCCCGGCGAATAAGGCCCGTCGTGGGTCACGTGCAGCACGCTGCCGTCCTGCACGTTGGTGCGCGCGCCGATCGAAATGGTGTTCACGTCGCCGCGCGCCACGGCCATGGGCCATAACGACGCGTCGTCGCCGATCTCGACCCGGCCGATGACCACGGCGGCCGGGTCGATCCAGACCCGCACACCGAGTCGCGGCAGCTCGTCGCCGAAAAGACGCACGTTCACGGCCGCCGCCCCCGCAGCGTCACCAGCTCCTCCGCCGCGGTGGGATGGATGGCGACGGTGTCGTCGAAATCGCGCTTGGTCGCGCCCATGCGCAGCGCGACAGCGAAGCCCTGCAGCATCTCGTCGGCACCGGCGCCGATGACGTGGCAGCCCACGATGCGCTCGTCCGCGCCGACAGTGACGAGCTTCACCACGGCCGGCACCTTGCGCTCGTTCATGGCGTACAGCATGGGAGTGAAGCGGCTCTCGTAGACGCCGACCTGGTCGCCGTAGCGTGCATGCGCCTCCGGCTCCGTGAGGCCGACCGTGCCGATGGGCGGATGGCTGAAGATCACCGTGGGGACGCAATCGTAGTCCAGCTTGCGCTCCGGCATGCCGCCGAACAGCCGGTCGGCAAGACGGCGCCCGGCGGCGATAGCCACCGGGGTCAGTGCGACCCGGCCGGTAACGTCGCCGATGGCGTGGATGCCCTTGACATTGGTGTCCTGCCATTCATCCACGGGAATGAACCCGTCCTCATCGGTGCGCACGCCGGCGGCATCCAGTCCGAGGCCTTCCGTGTTGGGTACGCGCCCGACGGCCCACAGCAGCAGGTCGAAGCCACCGAAGCGCTGCCCGTCGACGGTGAGCAGCTCGATGCCGTTGTCGCGGCGGCTCGCGGCCACCGGCACGGCATGGGTCTCGACGGTCACGCCGTCGCGCTGCATCTGGTCCATCAGGGCCTCGCGCAGCGCCGGGTCGAAGTCGCGCAGCACGCCGTCGCGGCGCGTGGCGATGGTGACCTCGCTGCCGAGCGCGTTGAACACGCCGCCGAGTTCCACCGCGACATAACCGCTGCCGACGATCAGCACCCGCTGCGGCCGTGTCTCGAGGGCGAAGAAGTCATCCGAAGTGATGCCCAGCTCGGCGCCATCGATCTCGGGCACTGCCGGGCGGCCGCCGGTGGCAATGATGATGTGGCTGGCCTCGAGCTCGCGGTCGTCCACGCTGACCCGGCCGGGCCCGGCCAGGGCGGCGCGGCCGTGCAGGAGCGTGATGCCTTTCTTCTCGAGGTTGCCCGCGTAGATGCCGTTGAGGCGCCGGATGTAGGCATCGCGGCGCGCCTTGAGCCCGGCCCAGTCATGCGCCTCCACCGCCACTTGGAAGCCGTAGCCTGCAGCCGCCTCCAGCGTGGCGGCGGTCTCGGCCGCATACCACATCACTTTCTTCGGCACGCAGCCGACGTTGACGCAGGTGCCGCCGAGCGGCCCGTACTCCGCCACCGCGACGCGGGCGCCGTACTCCGCGGCGCGCTGGGCGGCGGCGAGGCCGCCGCTGCCGGCGCCGATGACCACCAGGTCGAATTGCTCTCGTGCGGGCATCTGTACTGTCCTTTGGGCCGAAGGGCATTCTAAACGCATCGCGGCACGCGGATGGGGACGGCCTCCGTGGTAACATCCGGCGCCGCCAGACCCATGGAGACCTGATGGACAACCCCCTGCTCGAGCAGTCCGGGCTGCCGGCCTTCTCCCACATCCGGCCCCGCCATGTGGAGCCCGCCATCCGCGCGGTGCTCGCAGAGAGCCGCGCCCGCGTCGAAGAGATCCTGGCGGCGGCGGAACCCCCGCGCTGGGACAACCTGGTGATGCCGCTGGAGGCGCTCGACCATCGCCTGGCACGAGCCTGGGCGCCGGTGGGTCACCTCAATGCGGTGCAAAACACGGAGGCCCTGCGCAAGGCCTACAACGCCTGCCTGCCGCTGCTCTCGGACTACAGCAGCGAGCTGGGCCAGCACGAGGGGCTGTTCCGCGCCTTCGAGCGCGTGCTTGCGGAGCAGGGCGACGAGCTGCAACCGGGGCAGCGCAAGATCCTCGAGGACGCCTTGCGGGACTTCCGCCTCGCCGGCGTCGCGCTGGCACCGGAGCCGCGCCAGCGCTTCCGCGCCATCATGCAGGAGCTGTCCACGCTGGGCGCGAAGTTCGAGGAGAACGTGCTCGACGCCACCCAGGCCTGGCGCCTGCACCTCACGGACGCGGCCCGGCTCGCCGGCCTGCCGGAGGGCGCGCGCGAGCGGGCCGCAGAAGCAGCACGCACCCGGGGCCTCGAAGGCTGGGTCCTGACGCTCGACTTCCCCTGTTACCTCGCCGTGATGAGCCATGCCACGGACCGCGCGCTGCGGCGCGAGATGTACGAGGCCTGGGTGACGCGCGCCTCGGATCACGGCCCGTCGGCCGGCAAGTACGACAACGGCCCGGTGATGGCCGGCATCCTGCGCCTGCGCCAGGAAGCGGCGCAGATCCTCGGTTTCGCCAACTACGCCGAGCTGTCGCTGGCCACCAAGATGGCCTCCTCGGTGGACGAGGTGCGCGGCTTCCTCGAGGACCTGGCGCGGCGCAGCCGCAAGGCGGCCGAGGAAGAGCTCGGCGCCGTGCAGCGCTTTGCCGGCGAGCCCCTGGAAGCCTGGGACATCGCCTTCTGGTCGGAGCGGCTGCGCGAGCACGACTACCAGGTTTCCGACGAGGAGCTGCGGCCCTATTTCCCGGCCGAGCGCGTCATGGAGGGACTGTTCGACACCACGGCACGGCTGTTCGGCATCCGCATCGTGCCGGGCGGCGAGGTCGAGACCTGGCACCCCGACGTCGAGTTCTTCCGCATCGAGAACGGCGACGGCACCCTGCTCGGGCACCTCTACACCGACATCTACGCCCGCGAGCAGAAGCGCGGCGGCGCCTGGATGGACGAGTGCGTGGGGCGCGCCCGTTTCGGCGCCGAGGTTTCGCTGCCGGTGGCCTTCCTGGTGTGCAACTTCATGCCGCCGGTGGGCGAGCGGCCCGGCCTGCTCAGCCACGACGACGTGGTCACGCTGTTCCACGAGTTCGGCCACTGCCTGCACCACCTGTTGACCAAGGTCGAGTGGCCCAGCGCTGCGGGGATCAACGGCGTGGAGTGGGATGCCGTCGAGCTGCCGAGCCAGTTCCTGGAGAACTTCGCCTGGCACCCGGAGGTCATCGAGCGCCTGTCCGGCCACTACCAGTCCGGCGCGCCGTTGCCGCGCGAGCTGCTGGACCGGCTCATCGCCAGCCGCAACTTCCAGTCGGCAATGCAGATGCTGCGCCAGGTGGAGTTCGCCCTGTTCGACATCCGCCTGCATGCGCGCGAGGCTGCAGACGCGGCGGCCATCATCGACGAGCTCGACGCCGTCAGGCGCGAAGTGGCGGTGGTGTCCTATCCCGACTTCAACCGCTTCGCCCACGGCTTCTCGCACATCTTCGGCGGCGGTTATGCCGCCGGCTACTACAGCTACAAGTGGGCCGAGGTGCTGTCGGCCGATGCCTTCAGCGCGTTCGAGGAGCGCGGCGTGCTCGACGCGGAGACGGGCCGGCGCTTCCGCGAGTGCATCCTCGAGGTCGGCGGCAGCGTCGATCCCATGGACGCCTTCATCGCCTTCCGCGGGCGGCCGCCGGAGCCCAGCGCGCTGCTGCGCCTCGCGGGCATCGACGCGGAGACGGCTTCGGCCGCCTGACGCCATGAAGATCGCCAGCTGGAACGTGAACTCCCTCAAGGTCCGCCTGCCGCAGGTCGTCGACTGGTTGCAGGCGCACCAGCCCGACGTGCTCGGGCTGCAGGAAACCAAGCTGGTGGACACCAACTTCCCGCTGGAGGCGTTCCGCGCGCTGGGCTACCACGCCAGCTTCAGCGGCCAGCCCACCTACAACGGCGTGGCGCTGCTGTCGCGCAGCCCGCAGGAGGATGTGGTCACCGATCTCGACGGCCTCGACGATCACCAGCGGCGCGTGCTCGGCGCCACTGTCGACGGCGTGAGGATATTCAATCTCTACGTGCCCAACGGCCAGGCCGTGGGGACGGACAAGTACGCCTACAAGCTCGGCTGGCTGGAAAAACTCCATGCACACCTGGGCGCCGAACTGGCGCGGCATTCCCGCTGCGCAGTGATGGGCGACTTCAATATCGCGCCGGACGACCGCGACGTGCACGACCCGGCCGAGTGGGCCGGCAAGGTCCTGTGCAGCGAGCCGGAGCGGGCGGCCCTGGAGAAGATCCTCGCCCTCGGCTTTGCCGACACCTTCCGCCTGTTCGAGCAGCCCGAGGGCGTGTACAGCTGGTGGGATTACCGCGCTGCGGGTTTCCGGCGCAACCGCGGCCTGCGCATCGACCTGGTGCTCGCCAGCACGGAACTGGCACGCAGCTGCACGCATTCCAGTGTCGACGTCGAGCCGCGCCGTAACGAGCGGCCTTCCGACCACGCTCCCGTGGTCGCGGTCTTCGACCCCGCCTGACCCACCCCGCCTGACCCCTGTGACGATGGTCACAGAACCCGCATCGCGAGATGGCGGCCGCATCTGAGCTGCCCTAGACTCGTTTCATGGAAGCGGTCAAGCCAGAAGGCCGGGTGATCATGCTGCGCGACCGGCGCAGCGATCACGACGTCACCAACACCGTGCTGCTCACGCGCTGGGAGCCCGTCTGGGAGACCGTGCACGACAGCTTCGGACGCATTTACCCGGGCGTGCCGCTGCGCCTGTTGCGGCGCGCCTTCGAAGATTTCGACGCCCTGTTCCGCGGCCGCATGCCGGGCTATCTCGGCTGCGACACCGTGTACCACGACATCCAGCACACGCTCGACATGACGCTCGCCATGTCGCGCCTGATCGAGGGCCACGAGGTCTCCGTGGGCAGCGACGAGAGGCTCGGCGCGCCACGCGCCATCCTCGGCATCATCTGCTCCCTGTTCCACGACTCCGGCTACATCCGTCACTCCAGCGACGAAGGCCACGTCAACGGCGCCGAGTTCACACGCTCGCACGTCACGCGCAGCGCGCAGTTCCTCGACCGTTACCTGCAGGACGTCGGCCTCGGCGCCATGGCCCATGTCGCACGCCAGGTGGTGCATTACACCGGCTACGAGGTGCGCCTCGACCAGATCAAGGTCGAGCGCGAGAAGGATCGCCGCCTCGGCCACATCATGGGCACGGCCGACCTGCTGGCGCAGATGTCCGATCGCTGCTACCTGGAGAAGTGCCGCGACCGGCTCTATCCCGAGTTCGTGCTCGGCGGCATCGCCATCTGGCGCGAGCCCTCCGGGCGCGTCGTCACGCGCTACCGCTCCGGGCTCGACCTGCTGCGCCAGACGCCGGCTTTCTTCCGCCAGGTCTGCTACCCGCGCCTGGACCGCGCCTTCGGCGGCATCTACCGGCACATGGACGCGGTGTTCGAAGGCCGCAACCCCTACATGGTCGCGGCGGAGCGCAACCTGTTCTACCTCGAGCGCGTGCTGCAGGGCGAACGCTGGCCGTTGCTGCGGCGGCATCCCAGCTGCGAACTGGCCGAGCCGGATGCGCTGGAGAAGACCCGGCGCATGGTCGCCGAGCGGTTGCGCGACCTGCGCGCCGAGGCGGCCTGAACCCGGCGGGCTTGCGCCCCGCTCAGCTGCGACCGATGTCGTCCACGCGCTCCTGCAGGCGCAGGCGATCCAGCGTGGCAAAAGGCAGGTTGAGAAAGATGGAGATGCGGTTGCGCAGCTCGCGGTAGGTGCGCGCGAACGCCGCTTTCCGTTCGATTTCCGTGCCCTCGGCCGCCGCCGGGTCGGGCATGCTCCAGTGGGCCGTCATCGGCTGGCCCGGCCAGGCGGGGCAGACTTCGCCCGCGGCGTTGTCGCAGACGGTGAAGACGAAGTCCATGTGCGGCGCACCGGGCGCCGCGAACTCGGCCCAGTCCTTGCTGCGGAATCCCTCGACGTCGTGGTTGTTCCGTTGCAGCTCGTACAGCGCCAGCGGGTGCACCGCGCCCTTCGGGTGGCTGCCGGCACTGAAGCCTCGGAACCGCCCCGCTCCCAGCCGGTTGATCAGCGCCTCGGCGATGATGCTGCGCGCCGAGTTGCCGGTGCAGAGAAAGAGGATATTGACGACTTTTTCCGACATGGCTGCTACGCGCCCCGCTGACAATGCGACAACGGTCCACGATGCCAGCGCTACATGACGAAAAAATTACAACCGCCCGGTGCCGCTGGGGTTACTCCGCCGGCGTGAAGGAGAACTTCTGGCCGCCGATGGAGGCCTCGTACATCAGGCCGCCCTTGGCGATGATGAAGGTCGCCATGCCCTTGTAGTACTGGCCGGCGGTCACGGCGTCCTTCCTGCCGCCGCTGGCCCCGGCGCTGGCCCCGGTGGTGCCGGCGCCGGCGCTGGCCGCGGCGGTGACGACCACCGCGCTCGCCTGGGCGCCGAACTCGAAGTTGCCCGAAGTGAATTCTTCGAAGCTGCGCTTGTCCTCGAAGAAGATGATCTGGCTGTAGGCCTGGCCGCCCAGCTGGAAGCCGATGCTGAGCTGGGTCAGCGTGGTGTCGCCGACGTAGGCGCCGCCACGGTAGACGCGGCCTTCGCCGCGCGCGCCGCCGATACCGATGCCGGCCTTGCCCACGGTCGGGAAGACGGCGTAGCCATAGCTGTGACCGAAGAAATACGCGCTGTCGCCGGCGTTCTTGAACAGCTCGATGGTTTCGGTGTACCGGTCGGCCATGGCCGGAGCCGCGAAACCGAGCGAAAGCAGCGTAAGGGCAAATACTCGGGTCATGATCTGCATGGCATTACTCCGTGCCGGATTGCTGTATGCGGACCATCATAACCGGATTGCGAAGCGCGCCTTCCAGGCCTTGTCGCTGAAACCGACGCTGACGGCCCCGTCGGCGGTCACCAGCACCGGCCGCTTCACCAGCGCCGGGTGTTCCCTCAGCAGGAGCGTCCACTCCGGGTCGCTGCCGGGCGACTTGCGCGCTTCGGGCAGCTGGCGCCAGGTGGTCGAGGCCCGGTTGACCAGCTTGTCCCAGCCACCCACCTGGGCGGCCCAGTCCTTGAGAACTTCCGGCGCCACGCGGTTGGCGCGGTAGTCCACGAACTCGTGCGCGATGTCGAAACGCTTGAGCCAGTTGCGTGCCTTGCGACAGGTGTCGCAGGTGCCCAGTCCGTAGACGATGATGGTCTCGGGTTCGCTCATGTTGTCACCGGAAAATAAAGATCTTTCGTGTGAAGCCTTGTAGCTTATTGATTCTTTTTTACCGGCCCGATCTCTATTGAATCCTTAAAGTTCTTTCCATTGGGCCTGTTTGTGGCTGGCTCTGGCAACCGTCGAACAATAAAGTGCTTTCCATGTGCAAATGCTATCCGCAGCTACGGCGCAATTCGATCTCCGTCGAGACCCAATCTACGTCAGTCACTTTCCGGCTGTCGTTGAATTGAGGAAGTTCACGGACCCGTGTGATGGTGCCGCTAATGAAGCGCATCCGTTCCTCGCTCATCGCCCAGCGGCACGAAGCGCATCAGCGATCCGGGTGGACCATGAGCACAAACACCGTTACGTCGGCGTCGCGCCGCACTGCCTCGAGCGCACTGTCGTACTCCGCCAACAACCCCACGCAGGGCGGACAGAGACCCTCCTCCATCGAAACGTAGACCAATGCACCACGTTCGACGGATGAACTTGTGTCTACGAAGAACATCGACCTTAGATAATCGAGCGTGAAGGTGGGCTGATGGGGCTCGCCGTCTGACAGCGCCTTTGCGACCAGCCCGGAGATGTCTCCCGTTGGCCGGCCATGAGTCTTCAGCGTGAGCTCCCCGCGGCCATTAAAAACCAACGCCATAGGCACATGAAGGCGCCCAGAGATCACTCCAGCGTCGTCCAGAGCATCGAACACGGCGCTCGTTGGTGCCTCAGCAGTGTGTTGGGCAGGCGGCTGGCCACCTCTGGCTCCCGCAGCAATAAGAAAGAGCGCGGCCACCAGTAGCAGACGCCAAGCCGCTTGATACTCCATCAGTTATCGCCGGCGGGTCGCGGGGGGAATAGAATGGTCGCTTCACCCGTCTCTTGGTTGATGGTCACCTCGGCCGGTGACTCGGTCCGGGATTCGATGGTCAGGACCGAGAGACCCGTCCCGTCCGCACGTGGCCTGAAGCTCTCCAGGTGCACCTGGACACCAGACGATGCTTCATCGGCGAGTAACCTGGCGTCCATGTCTGACATGAAATCCGAGACGAGGTGCGCTGTGTCCGCGCTCATCGGCTGCACAAGCCCCAGTTCAAAGCGGCATTTTCCTTCGCTGCAACTGAACTGGTCCATGTAGGCCGCGCCACGCACTTTCGGCTGGTCCAGCGCCTGGTAGAGCGCCTGCTCCGCTCGCGCCCGTGTCTGGTAGGACCATCCGGTTTCCGGATCCAGCGCCGCTGTAGCCTGCATGTCCGGCTCATCCGCGCGGTCAAACGATGTGGCACCGGAGCCGGCCATGGACTCGCCTAGGACGCGGAGCTCGGCGGTAGCGGTCGCTGCATCGACGTCGGGGGATTCGGCTGGCTCCTGTCCCGGTTGCGGTTCTGCGCTGCTGCCTTTTTCCAGCAGAGGCATCGGCGTCACTCGTTGCGGATGGTCGGACTCCCCACCGGCCCACAGAGCGACAACCCCAACACCCACCAGGCCAAGGATCACGGCAATAAGCGCAAGAGAACGAGGACCTGTCATGGGAACTTGCTTAGCTATTTAGCGGTCACGCGAGCCTAGTTTTCCTGTTCGCTGACACGGAATGTCAAGCATCCGTCTGCATTGCAAACCGTACAAAACGATCCGGAACACACAAAGACGTCGCAAGGCGGTTCACAGACTACACCACCGTCACCATCGCCTTGTGGCGGATCGCTCAGAATGTTGTTGCTGGCCAGAACAAGAACCAGCCCCAAACTGTACAGAGAAGCCCGAAAATTTCGTTTCATGTCCGCCCTCGGTGAATAAAGCAGCGTGGTGTCCTGTATATGCGCGTTATGGCCCATATACGGCACCAGATACTACTCACCCCTATATCGGAGCGTCAATGCCTTGCGAGACCTTCGGGCTGATTGAATGGGAACTCGGTGCGTAAGGCAGAAGCTGCCCCCTCGGCACCAAACCCCGGAAAACCCTGTGCATCCTTGCAGACCCTGGCGTGCCTGACCGTCACCTTGGGCGCGACCGAGTTTTCGATGGTTCCTTCCGCCTTGCGGCTTGAATTTTCAGGAACGGTTGGAAAGAACTCTATTGTTCTATCGCGTCCGGCAACGGCACGAGTTGGAAAGAAATTTATTGTCTTGGAAAGGACTTTTTTGCTTTAGAAAGAACTTTATTGTTCGATGACAATGCTACACCCCCTAAGAGAACTACTCCACCGTCACCGACTTCGCCAGGTTGCGCGGCTGGTCCACGTCGGTGCCCTTGAGCACGGCGACGTGGTAGGAGAGCAGCTGCAGCGGGACGGTGTACGCAATCGGCGCCTGGAAGTCCTCGATGTGGGCCGGCATCTCCAGCACCGTCACGCCGGGCCCGTTCTCGACGTGGGAGTCGGGGTCGGCGAAGACGAACAGCTCGCCGCCGCGGGCGCGGACTTCCTGCATGTTGGCCTTGAGCTTCTCGAGCAGCTCGTTGTTCGGCGCCACGATGATCACCGGCATGTCGTCGTCGACCAGCGCCAGCGGGCCGTGCTTCAGCTCGCCGGCCGGGTAGGCCTCGGCGTGGATGTAGGAAATTTCCTTCAGCTTCAGCGCGCCTTCCAGCGCCACCGGGAACTGGATGCCGCGGCCGAGGAACAGGGCGTTGTGCTTGTCGACGAAGCGCTCGGCCAGCAGCTCGATGGCCGGGTCCATCTCGAGGATCTTCTCCAGCAGCGCCGGCACCCCGGCGAGCTGGCGCACCAGGTCGGCCTCGGTCTCGGCATCCAGCCCGTTGCGCCGCGCCAGCGCCAGGCCGAGCAGTGACAGCGCGGCGAGCTGGGTGGTGAAGGCCTTGGTGGAGGCGACGCCGATCTCGGGGCCGGCGCGGGTCATCAGCACCAGGTCGGACTCGCGCACCAGCGCGCTCTCGGGCACGTTGCAGATGCCGACCGTGGCGAGGTAGCCCATCTTCTTCGCCGCGCGCAGCGCCTCGAGGGTGTCGAGGGTTTCGCCGGACTGGGAAATGGTGACGTAGAGGGTGTCGGCGGGCACCACCGGCTGGCGGTAGCGGTACTCGCTGGCGATCTCGACCATGCACGGGATGCGCGCGTACTTCTCGATGAAGTAACGCGCCACCATGCCGGCATGGTAACTGGTGCCGCAGGCCACGATCTGCACCGCGCGCACCGACTCGAACACCTTCTCCGCCGCCGGCCCGAAGGCCTGCGCCAGCACCTTGCCGGCGCCGATGCGCTCGCTCAGCGTCTCGGCCACGGCGCGCGGCTGCTCGTGGATCTCCTTCTGCATGAAGTGGCGGTACTGGCCGCGCTCCATGGCGTCGGCCGACAGCGCGCTCTCCTTCTCGGCGCGCTGGACCTTGCGGCCCGCGGCGTCCTCGATGGTGACGGCCTGGCGCGTGACCAGGGCGATGTCGCCTTCCTCGAGGAAGATGAAGCGCCGCGTCACCGGCAGCAGCGCGGCGACGTCCGAAGCAACGAAGTTCTCGCCGATGCCCAGGCCGAGCACCACCGGGCAGCCGGCACGGGCGACGACAATGCGGTCCGGGTCCTCCGAACTGATCACGGCCAGCGCATAGGCGCCCTCGAGGTCGGCCACCGTGCGCTTCACCGCAGCGTGCAAATCGGTGCCGTCGGCCAGGTAATGGCGGATGCGATGCGCGACCACCTCGGTGTCGGTCTCGGACTCGAAGACGTAGCCGAGTTCCTGCAATTCGCGCCGCAGCGCCTCGTGGTTCTCGATGATGCCGTTGTGCACCAGCGCCAGGCCGGGGCCAGAGACCTGGGGATGAGCGTTACGCTCGCTCGGCACACCGTGGGTGGCCCAGCGGGTGTGGGCGATGCCGCAGTTGCCGCGCAGCGGCGCCGCATCGAGCGAATCCTGCAGCCGTTGCACCTTGCCCTGGGTGCGACGGCGCTCGATGGTGCCTCCCTCGACCTCGATCGCGAGGCCGGCCGAGTCATAGCCGCGGTACTCGAGACGGCGCAGCCCCTCCATGAGGATGGGGACCACGTCGCGCTCGGCGATGCCTCCTACGATTCCGCACATATCGGTTGTCCTGTTCGCTGCCGGCGCGCCTCGTCGGGACGGCCCGGGATTACTTCTTGGTCGGCCGCTTCCAGCCGCGCACCGTGACCTGCTTGCCGCGCGCCACGGTGAGCTCGCCGGCCGGTGCGTCCTTGGAAATTGTCGAGCCCGCGCCGATGGTCGCTCCGGCCCCGACCTCGACCGGCGCCACCAGCGCGCTGTTCGAGCCGATGAAGGCGTCGTCGCCGATCACCGTGGAGTGCTTGTTCACGCCATCGTAATTGCACGTGATCGTCCCGGCGCCGACGTTGACGCGCGTCCCAATCTCCGCATTCCCGATGTAGCTGAGGTGGTTGACCTTGCTGCCGGCGCCAATGCGGCTTTTCTTCACCTCGACGAAGTTGCCCACCTTGACGCCGTCGGCCAGCACCGCGCCCGGCCGCAGGCGCGCGAACGGGCCGAGCTCGCAGCCGGGACCGACGTCTGCGCCCTCGATGAGGGTGTTCGCATCCACCCGGCATCCGGGGCCGAGGCGGCTGTCGCGGATCACCACGTTCGGGCCGATGACGACATCGTCGCCGAGAATCACCACGCCCTCGAACACCGCGTTGACGTCGATCACCACGTCGCGCCCGCACTCGACCCGCCCGCGCACGTCCACCCGCGCCGGGTCGACCAGGGTCACGCCTGCCGCCATGAGCTCGTCGGTGATGCGCTTACGCAAGGTGGTCTCCAGGCCGGCGAGCTGCCGGCGGTCGTTGATACCCAGCACCTCGGTCATGGTCGGCGCCAGCATGGCCTCTACCGGCACGTCATCGGCCACCGCCGCGGCGACCACGTCGGTCAGGTAATACTCGCCCTGTGAATTGTGGTTGGACAGCCCCTCCAGCCAGGCCCGCAGGCGTTTCGCCGGCGCCGCCAGGATGCCCGTGTTGACCTCGCTGACCGCGAGCTCGGACTCGCTGGCGTCCTTCTGCTCGACGATGCGCACGACCCGGCCGGCCGCGTCGCGAATCAGGCGGCCGTAACCGGTGGGGTCGTCGAGATACACCCCGAGCAGCGCCAGCGCCCCGCCGCGGGCCTTGTCCACCAGCGGCTGCAGCGTGCGCGCCTCGATCAGCGGCACGTCGCCGTAGAGCACCAGCACGGTGCCGTCGTCCGGGATGCCGGGCATGGCCTGCGCCACGGCATGGCCGGTGCCGAGCTGTTCCGCCTGCAGCACCCACTTCACGTCGGCGTCCGGGAAAGCGGCCGGCACGGCGTCGCCGCCATGACCGTAAACCACATGGGTGGCATGGGCGCCGAGCCCGAGGGCGCGCCCGAGGACGTGCGCCAGCAACGGGCGGCCCGCCAGGGGCTGCAGGACCTTGGGCCGGGCGGACTTCATCCGCGTGCCCTGGCCGGCGGCGAGGATTACGACGTGTAAGGCCATGTTTTTAATCGTCCTTATTTGCTAGCCGGCGCATTTTGTCACGATGCGGCAGCCAGGGGACATGCACCAAGCACAAATATGCCCTGGGACCATCCCAGGCATCTTATGCACAAGCGGCCGCATCAGCCCCAACCCTGTGGATAACTCCTCACGAACCGGATCGTGCAGTGCGTTGAGAACCAGATTCGACTGTATTCCAGTCACTTGCAAGCATTCGCCCTGTGGACAAGTCATTCACGGCAGGCGCTCCAGGGCATCGGCAAGGGCGCGGGCCAGGCGCTCCGGCTGGTCCGTACCGAGCCGAAATCGGCTACCGTCTTTACGCGTAATCTCCACCGCGTCGAGACCCGAGACGCTGTACAGCATCCCGCGCGGGGTCAAGCGCCAGCCGACACCCCAGTACCAGGGGTTGCGGACGACCTCGACACTCTCGACCTCCGCCAGCGGGACATGCTTGCGCAGAACCCCGGGTCCGAACCAGAACACCAGCGACGAAGCGCTGACCTGCACCGTGAGCGAGGAAAAAACCACGGCCACCAGCAGCAGCGCGCCGAACACGATGAACATCGCCGGATGCGCCGCGCCCGGACCCAGCAGCACGATGATCGCCACCACGGCGACGGCCATGGCGCCGACCATGAAGCTGCCGAACTGCTTGTGTCGGTAGGTGTTGCGCAACAGTGTCCGGCTCAAGTTCGCGGCATCCCCTCGCCGGGCGTGACCACCCAGCCGAGCGCATCGGGCTCGCGGCCGGTCTCCCAGCGATCCACGATTTCCCAGTCGGCGGTGTCGATCACGGCGATCTCGTTGCCGCCGCTGATGGCGACGAATGCACGCTTCCCGTCCGGCGCAACCTCGATACCGATGGGCAGGGCCGAGTCTCCGAGCAAGGTCTGCTGGTACTCGCCGTCAGGATCGGCGATCTGCAACGTGGCGACGAGGCTGCGGTCGCGGATGTCGAAAACAGACAAGGTCGCGGCACGCGCGTTGGTGACCAGCGCGTGGCTGCCGGTCGGCGTGACGGCGATGCGGATCGGGAAGCCGGCCGACTCCAGCGTCGCCAGCACCTCGAGGCTCTCGGCATCGATCACGCTCACGGTATCGTCGCCGCGATTGGTCACCCAGACTTCGCGCCGGTCGTCGACCACGGCCACGCCCTCGGCGCCCGCGCCGGTCGCTACGGACTGCAGCACCTCGCCAGTGAGGACCTCCACCTTCTCCAGCGTGCCGGCCGAGATGTTGGTGACGTAGGCGAAACGGCCGTCGCGCGACGCGGCCACCATGTGCGCCACGCCCTCGCCGACGCCGATGGTGGAAACGACGTTGCCGCGCGCGACATCCACGACCAGCACGCTGTCGCTCCCCTCCGTGGTGATCGCGGCGAGGTACCCGCTGAGAAAGGCCATGCCGTGCGGGCGGGTGTTCTCTCCCAGGTCGATGACGCGCGCGACCCGGGCAGCGGGCCACTCGATCACGGTGAGCGTGTTGCCGGCGGCTTCGCGCTCGCCGTAGTTGCTGACCACCGCGTAGCGGTGATCGGACGACACTTCGACTTCGTGCGGGCCCACGCCGGTTTCGAACTCGGCGAGCTTCTCGCCCGTGACCGGGTCGAGCGCCCACAGCGTATGGGCGCTCTTGTTGCCCACCAGCAGGACGTCCGCATCCCCGGCCGAGGGGGCCAGCAGGCAGGCCGCGATGGCGAGGAGCGTGTAGAGTCTCATAGAATCATCTCCGGTGACGGAACGGCCTGGCCGGCCGGCTGCAGGTCGCCGGGTGTGTCGGCCAGGAGCACCGCGATGATATCGCGTTCGCCTCGAGAACGTGTCAGCCGATTGCGAACAGGGCGGGTCAGACAGTGGCAGGGTATAACTACTACTTCATCTCCTCGCCGCTGCATTTCCTGCTTTCGGTCAACATGGCGATCCGCTGCGGAGAGACCCGCAGCGTCGCCGTGATCTCCTCGCGCATCGAGAGCAACGCCCGCCTGCTCAGGGAAGTGATCGAGCGGGACGGGCGGGTCTTCTGCGACGTGATCACCCTGGAAAGCGGGCCGGGAAAGGGCCACGGCAGCAAGGCCCGCCAGCGCAAGCAACGCATGCAGGTGCTGCGCGAGTACCTCGCGGAGCGCCCGGCGGCGCGGATTTTCACCGGCACCGACCGGCACGTCGAGTTCCAGTACGCCATGCACATCGCGCGGCAGCACGACCCGGCGGTCGAAGGCATCTACCTGGACGACGGCCTGCACACCTATCTCGGCTCCCGCCGCATGCACAGCTTCCAGCACAAGTACGGCGATGCCCTGCTGAAGAAGCTGTACTACGGCTGGTGGTGGAAGAACCCGGTGATCCTCGGGACGTCCGGCTGGATCTCGAAGGTCTATGCGGTGTTCCCGGAGCTGGTGCATCCCGTCTACCGGGAGATGGGCAAGACCGTGCTGCCCTTCGATGCGCACTATTTCGCCGATCCGGCCTTCGCGGGCATCTCGCGTGCCCTCGCCGAGGTGGCGGAGCTCGACCGCGACACCCTGGGCCGGCTGGATTTCGTGCTGTTGCTGACCCACGAGCAGCACTACGCCGATCCCTGGGCCCACATGGACAAGATGATGCAGCTGCTCGGCGCGCATGCCCCGCCCGAACGCATCGCCATCAAGGCGCATCCCCGCTCGCGCCTGCTGGACGAACTGCGGGCGAGGTATCCGCGCCTCGTGCACCTGGACAACCGCGTGGGCTTCGAGCTGCTGCTGCCGTTCCTGCGCGCGGACTGCGTGTTCCTCGCCGACATCAGTTCCTCGCTGTTCACCGTGAAGTGGCTGCAGCCGAAGCAGCGCGCCTTCGCCATCGAGGTGCCGCACCCGACCATCGAGCACTACCGCGGCGAGCTGCAGGCGCTGTTCACCCGGATGGGCATCCAGCAGGTGTCCTACGCGCAGCTGGAGACCGAGCTGGAGAAAATCGCCGCCGACGCGTGACAGCGTCGCGGGCCGGCGGCCGCGCCGGCTTCAGTCGGACGGGCGCCAGCGCATGTGCGCCCAACGCTTCTTGAGCTTCGCCACCAGCGGATGTCGCCGCACGCCGCGCGTCCGCCCGATGTCGCCCCAGTCCTCGGCGGACAGGCCGTAGGCCGACAGCCGCTCGACCAGTGCCTCGACCGAGTCCTGGTCGATGTCGAACTCGATGAACTGCTCGGGACGGTCGGCCATGAAGGCCCGCACCTCGGCGAGGTGTGTGTCCCATTCGCGCCGCCAGGTCTCGGCCAGTTCTTCGCTGGAGGCGATCTTGCGCTGGCGCATGACCCGCTGGGCGAACTCGCCATGGCTGTGCTTGAGGCGCGACTTGATCCAGTCCTCGCGGTTGCGCACGTTGAGCAGCAGGATGGTGTCCGGGTAGTCGCGCATGATCTCGCGGAAATAGCGGATCGGTTCGAAGCCGTCGCTCTCGGTCTGGTAGATCAGGTCGCCGTAGAAAACGTGGTCTTCCATCCCGGCGAAAATCTTGCGTCCTGCCTCGAGGTTCTGGCGCATGATCAGGCCGGCGTTGCGGCTGCGGCGCAGGGGCCGCCGCAGCTTGTACTTCACGACCGGGTGACCGGCGCCGCGGAACAACTGCTCCAGGCTGCGCGTACCGCACTTGTGAAAGCCGATCTGCACCACGCGGGGCAGCGTGTCCGTGCGCCTGGTCTGTGCTGTCATCGGCGGGTTCTCACTTCGTGTTCCACGGTTCAATCCTGTTTTCCTTCGCGCAGCCGCAGCTGGATGCGGCGGATGCGCGTGCGCAGCCGCGCTGTCCAGGTGTCCTGCTGGTAGCGGCCCTTGCTGACGTGGCGGATGCGATACACCCCGGGAGCCTCGACGGGCACGCCTTGCGTGCGCAGCAGCCAGCGAAAGGCCCGGTCCTCGTGCGCCTTGGCCCAGCGCGCCACGGGCTGCTGGTAGACCCTGAGCTGCTCGCAGTAACCGCAGGCGCGCGCCACGTCGCCATGCGCAACCTGCAGCGGTCCCGTGGCGCGGTCCCGCGCCTGCGCGGTGAAGGCCGCCGGGTCTATATCGAGCACGCGCGGCGCGCCCTTGCCCGCCTCCAGCATCGGGTCGCCCGGCTCCAGCACCGCGGAGACGTGCTCGACGCGCGGGAACACCAGCGTATCGCGGCGGCCCTGCACCGCCTCGGCGAGGCCGTCGAGGCAACCGGCGCCGAACACGACGTCGCAGTCCGTGAACCAGATCCAGTCGGCCCGGGTGGCGCGCGCGGCGTGGTTGCGGCCGATGGCGCGCCGGAACAGGTGGTACTTGTCCATGGCCTGCCAGTTCCATGACACGCCGGGCACCTCGATGGCGCCGAAGTACTCGAGCAGCGCAGCCGTCGCGGAATCTTCCGGCGAGTAATACACCGTCATGGTCACGTCGGCCCGGGTCGGCGGATGCCGGACCAGGGAGCTGAGCTGGTAGGCCTGCATGTGAGCATAGCCCCAGCAGTGGCTGACGATCTCGATGTGCAGCCGGTCGGTCGCGGCCTTGCGTTCCGACTCCGGCGGCAGCGCCTTGAGGAACCAGCGCGCCGGCACCCAGCCGCTGGCGGCGAGACGCATGAACAGGAGAGCGAGGCGATCGCCCAGGGTCTCGCGCGGCATGGTATTGCTCATGGCAGGGCTCGTTGCATCAGGCGTATTGTCCCGCGGCGTGGCCGGAAGCCCAAGCCCACTGGAAATTGTGGCCGCCGAGGTGCCCGGTCACGTCCACCACCTCGCCGATGAAATACACGCCGGGGTGGTCGCGGCACTCCATGGTCTTGGACGAGAGGGCGCCGGTGTCGACGCCGCCGATGGTGACCTCGGCAGTGCGATAGCCCTCGGTGCCGGCAGGATAAACCGTCCAGGGCTGGCAGGCCGACGCCGCCTGCTCGATGTCGGCGTCGCTCACGTCGGCCAGCGGCTTGTTGTCCAGCCAGTGCTCGCACCAGCGCTGCGCCATGCTCTTGGGCAGCGTCTCGGCCAGCAGGGTCTTGAGCTCGACGCGCGGCCGGCCACGGCGCGCGCCGCGCAACCGCTCGGCCAGGTCCGCGCCGGGGAACAGGTCGATTTCCAGCGGCTGCCCCGGCAGCCAGTAGGAGGAGGCCTGTAGGATGGCGGGGCCGCTGAGGCCGCGGTGGGTGAACAGGATGTTCTCGCGAAACTCCGCACCGCCGGCCCGGGTCACCGTCTCCACGGAGACCCCCGACAGCCCCTCGAGCCTGGCCAGCAGCCGCGGCTCCAGCGTCACCGGCACCAGCGCAGCCCGGGTCGGCTGGATCTGGAGGCCGAGCTCGCGCGCAAAATCGATACCGAAGCCGGTGGCGCCCAGCGACGGGATGGAATAGCCGCCGGTGGCGATCACCAGCGACTCGGCCAGCAGCGTCCCCTGCGGCGTCTCCAGCCGGTGCGGCGGTCCCAGCTGCTCGATCCGCGTCGGCGCGTGGGTCAGCACTTCGGCGCCGACGGCAGCGCATTCCGCCAGCAGCATGCGGACGATGTCTTTCGAGGAGCGGTCGCAGAACAGCTGCCCGAGCTTCTTCTCGTGGTAGGGGATGGCGTGTTTCTCCACGAGCGCGACGAAGTCGGCCGGCGTGTAGCGGCTTAGCGCCGACTTGGCGAAGTGCGGGTTGGCCGAGAGGAAGTTGGCCGGCGTGGAATGGAGGTTGGTGAAGTTACAGCGGCCGCCGCCTGACATCAGGATCTTCTTGCCGACCTTGTTGGCGTGGTCGAGCACCCGCACGCGGCGGCCGCGCCGGCCGGCGGCGATGGCGCACATCAGGCCGGCGGCGCCGGCGCCGATTATGGCAACGTCGACCTCGGTCACATGGTCTGTGGGGCGCGTCATCCCTTGGCGTCTCGGCCATCGGCCAGTACGCATCATCGCCTGCCGGGCGGCTGCGATGCCACCTGCCTGTCTCGTGACCGCAGCCGATAGGCCGCCGCCAAAAGAAAAGTCCCGCGGGCCGAGTGGCCCGCGGGACAAAGGTTAGACAGTTAACAGTAAGCGCCGCCCTCAGGGCGTGGTCGTCTCCGGCGGGGCCGGCGGCACGTCGATGACCGACTTACCATTCAGCACAACGTCACCTTCCAGCAGGTCGAATACCGTGCAGGCATCGGTGAGGTCGTGCTCATGGTCTGACCCGGTCAGATGCTCCTCGAAGGTCTGCAGCCGGCGGGCATTGCCGCCATTACCGACAGCCGGCAGGCCAACAAGGATCGTCTCGCCCGTCACGTCGTCGTGACCGTTGGGTATGCACAGCTCCGGATGGTCGAACTTGCCCTCCTCGTAAGCCACGCGCCAGTCGGTCAGACCGATTTCCATCAGCTCCACCACGGAAGCCTCGTCCGTCGGGCCGAGGTCGAAAATCCTCATGCCGGCGTCGAGGTTGTGGAAATTGAGATTCTGGAAGTCGCCGGCGGTCTTGTAGAACTCCAGCACCTGCCGCAGGTTCATCTTCGACCCGTTGTGCAGGTACGGCCCCGTGAAGAACGCGTTGCGCAGACCCTGGGCCTTGAAGGCCCCGTTGCGGAGCAAGCGCTCCCCGCGAACCATCTGCGGGACGCACTGCGGGCCCGGATTATTGTTGGCGTTCGGGTTGTTGAGGCCGGCGCCACAGGCGATGTTCAGCTCCCACGGGACCGGCGTCAGGTCGGTCGGCGAGAACGGAATCATCAGGACATTGCCGGCCGTCAGCCATCCCTGGATGGTGTTGATCTTTTCAATGTCATAACCGGTCGCGTCGCCCCCGACAAAGATCTCCATCAGCTTGGACAAGGACAACGGCACCCCGCCCTGGTCTGCGCCGAGGGCGATATCTTCCGGCGTCGGACGCACGCCGATATTGTAGAAACCCGCGTCGTAGACCGCGGGCTGGCCGTTGAACGTGATCATGCGTTCGGCCACCACCGGCTGCTCGACTTCGCGCGCGACCTGTCCCGGGGGCAGCACCCCAACCGGGCCGGCGCCCCAGCCAGTGATGTTCTGCACCGTGGCACCGTTGAACTCCGGGTTGAAATGGCAGACCGAGCAGGCTGTCGCGCCCGCGAACCAGCGGCCGAGGCCACGTTCGACGTTCAGGATCGTGGCGATGCCATTGGCCTCGTTGGGGCTGGTCTCACAGGTGAAGGGATCGGTGGGTCTGATGCAGCCGCCGATCGGAGCGCCTGCCGGCACCGGGAACAACGCCAAGTTTGATTCCGTGCCGGAATGCGCTTTGGGATGAATGAACTTCGCGTAGTGGGCCGCGCAGATCTGCTCGGCGTCGGCCTGCGCTGCCGCCCTGTTGTTGAGGGCGAGCGCGACGATGCAGGCCTCGAGCGGCTGGCCATCGACGACGAAAGTCCGCAACTGTCGGCCAGCGCCGTTCGTGAGGGTGCCCGTGGCAATGCCGCCGCCGATCAGGTCGACGATGGTTTCCTCGGTGAACAGCGTCGCCTCGTAGGCCTGGACGGCCAGACCGAAGAACAACGGGAAGTTGTAGGCGAGCAGCGAGTAACCTGCCGGGTTGTCGATCTGGCAGTCAACGGTTAGGCCGGTGCTATCGACGCAAACGCCTTCAGAATCAGGCAAGCCAGCGGCGGGATTTGCGATCTGGCAATCGACCACTTCACCCCCCTCATCGAGGCATAGCGCGCTGTTCCAGAACCGATCGTCAAAGATGTCCTTGATCCTCTCGCCGTAGGTTCCGATCAGCCCACGCCCATAGGTTGCGTCTATCTCGAACCCAGGCGGCGCCCCAGTCCCAAGCAACGAATCGTTTGGGTCGATCAACTGGCCGCGCAGCGGCTGCGCATTCTCGAGCTTCTTGCCGAGGTCGGCCGTGCGGAACTCGAACACCATCTCGAACTCGCTGCCCGTCGGCCCGACGGCCTGGGAGGCCAGCGACGAGAAAGGCAGCATCAGCAGCTCATCGCCGATTCCATCGCCATCCACCACCTTCACCCGGGCATCCGGATCACGGAAGCCGGCCGGGTTGCGGCCGTTGAAGAAGGAATCGGCGCGCCCGTCCCAGAAATTGCGATGGTTGTAGACCGCATTCAGCACGGTCGGCGCGTTGCGCGGCTCGACCCGGCGGACCGTGTCGGGCACGCCGGGCGCATTCGTGGTGAAGTCATGCGTGAACCCCTGGGCGTTGTCGTTATCGTGCAACGTGGCCGTATCCACACGGTTGGCGCTGACGCCGTCATGCGTGCCCGCCCGGATGCCCTGGGAGGAAACCACGTCGTTCACGTCGAGTGTCGAGTCGGCCTTAACCACGCTGCCGGGTGTGCCGTCGGGCGCGTCGCCAATCGAGTTAACGGCGATCAAGGCAGCTTCGCTGGTGGGCAAGCCGCGACCCGGATTGTCCGGCCCGCCGGCGAAATCGCCGGTCGTGAGCACCTGGTTGGCGCCGATAAAGCCGTTGGTGCCGATAAAGTCATGGACGTTGTCGCCGCCCCGCAGGCCGGGGCTCATCTGGTTCACCTTCCGGTGATCGGCGCCGGCATGGTAATGGCAGGTCGCGCAGGCCTGGATACCGTCGCCGCCTACCTGCATGTCCCAGAACAGCGCCTTGCCGAGGGCCTGCAAGGCCGTTTGCTGCCCGGTCTGCGTGATCGGCTGCCAAGGCCAGGCGGTTGCATTGGTCCCGGTCTTGTCGAGCAGCCCCAGCACATTGATATCAGGCACTGCCGTCAGGCTGAGCGGGAACACGTCCGGGTTGATCGCGTTGCCCACCGCTGCGCCTCCGCCACCGCCCCGGGGTGCCGCCTGGCCGTAGGCCTGGCCGTGTCCCGCCATGAGAACAAGCGCGGCGGCGCACAAGGTCAGTGGCCCGCCGCGGCCGAGAGTAAATAAGGCCTCTTTTGTCTTCTTCCACATTTGGTGATTCCCCCCAATCTTCCGTATGTGCGACTGGTGTCGCCGTGGCACGGACCCCGGTCCTGGTGCGACACCTGGACGCGGGCGCCGGCCGTATCCCGCGAATCTTTCGCAAGGACCGTCGAAGCTAGTCCGTCCTGGGCGGCCGCTGGTATGAAGAATTCAGCCCCGGATTGCACAAATTCGATGCCAGGCAGAGAAATTTGTCGGTTTGAGCGCCGTTTTGACGCGTTAGAGGAAAGGAGACCGGATTGGGGACTTTCGGCACGCGCGACATGCGCACGGATCGGCAAGCATGGAAACCGTTACACAAACGGCTGGGCCAGGGGCACAGCCCTGCATCCTGTGGATAGATTGGGGGGCCACCGACCGCTCCTCGATGGACGCCTTCTCGGGCCATGCGGAGATCCTGCATATCTCCGCTTCTCTACGCGCTCTCGGGCGGCTGGACGTCAAGCGGGTCGCGGCCGCCGTCTTCGATCTCGATGCCGCGCCCTGCTACGACCCGGTGGCAGAGTTCAAGCGCGCGGCCGCATCGATTCCGCTGGTCCTGCTCACCAGCAAAGTGCACCCGACATTGCTGCTCTGGGCGCTCCGCGGCGGCATCCGGGACGTGCTTGCGAAGCCCCTGGATGCCGCTGACGTGGTCCGCGTGTGGAGGGAACTCGGTGAGCTCCAGCGGCTGCGGCGCGCCGGCCTGTCGCGCCGGGAAGCGCTCATGGGGCGGAGCCATGACGCAAAAAACGGGGAGCCGGTCGGAGGCACAGCGACCAATTCGCGACCGGAGCGCATCGCGGCGCAGATCCGTAATTATGTCGGCCGGCACCTGCAGGACGACATCGCCATGGACGACATCGCCGCGGCTTGCGGTTGCTCGCGTAACGAGTGCAACAACGTTGCCAAGAAGCAGCTGGGCGGCAAGCTGAAGAGCTTTGTCGTGGCGGAGCGGATCGCCCATGCCAGGAAGCTCCTGGTCGCAACCGACCTGCCGATAGCGGAGATCGCGGAGCGGAGCGGCTTTCATGAAAGCGCGTATTTCTGCCGCACGTTCCGGCAGCATTGTGGCGAGAGCCCGAGTTGTTACAGGGCCCGCTTCAGGTCGGGGCCTCCAGCCGAGGATTCCGACTGACGACTTTCCCGGGCTCAGGCCAGCCGGACGCCTTCGCGGGCAAGGAGCTTGCGTTTCAGTGGCAGCCCGCCGCCGAAACCGCCGAGGCCGCCGTCGCTGGCGACCACCCGGTGACAGGGCACCAGCAGTGGGACGGGGTTGGCGCCGCAGGCCTGGGCCGCCGCGCGGATGGCGCGCGGTCGGCCCGCCTGGCGTGCGAGCTCGGCGTAGGAGATCACCTTGCCGGCCGGAATGCGTGCGATGGCTCGCCAGACGGCACGCTGGAAGTCGGTCCCGACCAGGTCGAGCCGCGGCCCCGGAGCGGCCTGCGGCCGGTCGATCCAGTCCCGCAGCGCCGCCACGGCCGCCGCCGTCCCGGCATCGTCGCGCACCAGCTCGGCGCCGGGGAAACGACGCCCCAGGTCACTCTTAAGCGCGACCTCGTCCCAGCGGAAGTGGACAGCGCAGATGCCTTTTGGGGACACCGCGATCCCAAGGTTGCCAAGGGCTGTGGACGCTTTGGTATACAAAATACGATCGGCGGGGCGCTTCCTCGCGGTCATTTCGACTCCTTCAACACGCCCATGGCGCGGAGCTGGCGGTCATGCAGGCGGGCCAACAGCACCAGGGCAACGACAGCGCCGATGAGCGCGAAAAACATGTCCGACTGGGTATCCCAGGAATCGCCCTGGGTGCCGAGGAACTCGTGGGCGCCCTGGCCCATGGCAAGGCCGGCCCACCACTCGATCAGCTCGTAGAAAGCGCTGACCGCCAGCGCTATGCAGACGCAGAGAAAGTGGAGCATGGCGCGCCCGTTCACGTAGGCGCCGCGCAGCAGGATCTCGCGGGCGATCAGCACCGGCACGAAGCCCTGCATGAAGTGGCCGATCTTGTCGTAGGGATTGCGCACCGTGCCGAGCACGTCCTGCAGCCAGAAGCCGAGCGGCACATGGGCGTAGGTGTAGGCGCCGCCGTAGATCAGCACCAGCGCGTGCAGGGCGATCAGGATGTAGAGCAGGTGCGTGAGCGGGTAACGGCGATAGGTCGCGACCAGGATGGGCGCCGCGATCAGCACCGGCGCCACCTCCATCCACCAGGTCACGCGGTCGCGCGGCGCGATCCCGGAGGCCACCAGTGCAACGGCGACGATGAACGCCAGCGCCAGGACGAGTTTCAGGCGGTCGACGGTCACAATGCTCCCCCGCGAATACGTCCCGTCATTCTGGCAGCACGGCGGGGGCGCGGGAAGCGCGCGTCAGCGTGCGGGGTAGCGGCTGTCGAGGTAATCACCCGAAGCGATACGGCGTCCAAGCGCGACAGCCCCGGCGTAGATATATACCCAGGCGGAAACCACTTCCCCCGAATCGAGCGCCACGTTCGTCTCGCGTCGCAGGAACAGCGACCGTTCGGGCCGGCGCGGGTCGTAATCCTCGTAGGCGTCGAGGCGCGCGAGTGCGCGCCGTCCGCGGATAGCATGCAGTTCGCCGCGCACCCATTCGTCCTGCGTCACCGCGGCCACGAGGCCCGGGTAGGCGCCGAGATCCAGCAGCCGTCCGCGGACCCGGCCACGGCCGAGAAACTCCGCGCCCTCACCCAGCAGTTCGTGGCGGCTGCCGGGCGCGTCCCGCCGCAGCGAGCCGTACACGAAAAGCCTTGGCGCGCTCACCACTTCTTCGGCAAACGCGGATCTTCCGGCCCGAAGCGCTTGTAGCGGGCCCGGCGCTGCTTGCGCTCGATCTCGCGCCGCCGTTGCTCGGTGAAATCCCGATTCCAGCGCTCCTGCCAGTCGGCGGCCAGGCGAGCGTATACCGTATACAGACCGGTCCATTCCAGCAGCGGGCGCAGACCAATGCCGAGGAACAGCACCAGCAGGACGTGCCAGGCGAGCCAGTAAGACGAGACCACCGCCGTCACCGGCAGCAGGCAGACCAGGGCGATGAATGACCCCCGGGCCAGGGGGCCGTACTCGAATCGATGCCCCGGCACCCGACGGCTCATGGCTTGCGCGCGACCAGCTGGACGACGGCGGAGAGGCCGCTATGGCCGGTGCCCTCGATGACCTCGCGCTCGAGCTCCTCGAGGTGAAGAAAGTCGAGGCCCGGGATCTCCGCGCGCAGGATGTCCGCGGTCAGGAGCAGGTCCGCGGATCGTGGCCCGCCCGTGCCGCGGCCCAGCTGGTCCGGGGTATAGGCCTCCAGCAGCAGGATGCCGCCCGGCTTGAGCGCCTTGTGCAACTCGGCGTAGACCTTGTGCCGCACGGCCGGCGCTACGTGGCCGAAGATCGAGACGATGCCGTCCCAACGCGCCGTGCCGAAGTCGTAGTCTGCGAGATCGGCGCAAATCGTGTGTATTTCGACGCCTTTCTCTGCAGCAAGCCGCTGTGCCTTGTCCATGCCTACGGGCGACTGGTCGACCGCCGTGACATTGAACCCCAGGCCGGCGAGATACACCGCATTGCGCCCCTCGCCCTCGGCCAGGCAGAGGATGTCGCCGGGCGGCAGCTCCACGGCGTAATCCGCGAGGAAGCGGTTCGGCTCCTTGCCGTAAACGTAGTGCTCAGCGCTGTATTTCTCGTCCCACATAACGTCTCACTCGCTTGCGTCGGGCCAGGCCCCGACACGGCGCAGAAAGCTTCGCGCCATCCCGCCGCGAAACTGCGCGATGGAAGCATAGCTCGGGCCGCGCACGAAAAGCGCGTATGCGACCGGCGCCGTGCCCGCGCAGTCTACCCAGCCCACCAGCCAACCCTCAAACGGGCCGTCCATGTCGCCGCCGTCCACCGGGCCCGAGCCGGTCTTGCCGTGCAGGCGGCAGCCGTCTCGCGCCTCGAGCAGGCTGACCTCCTCGAGCGCCATCACGTTCTCCGGCCTGAGCGGCAGCTCGCCCTGCACGAGGCGGACGATAAACTCGGCCTGCTCGCGCGGCGAGATCGCCAGCGGCCCGATGAGCCAGAGGGTGTCGTTGTCATCGGGCGCCATGGCGTTGCCGTAGTCGAAAGCCCGGAGCATCTCGCGATAGCGCGGGCCGCCGACTTCGAGCGCCAAGTCCCGGAAGTACCAGACCGTAGAACGACGGAAAGCCTGTGCGAGCGTCTGGTCCTCGCGCCAGGCCTCCGACCACCACGGCTCTGCCGGGCGACGTTCGGGATCACGCTGTCGCAGGTCGTCGACCGAGCCCGCGACGCCGGTTTCGAGCGCGATGAGCAGGTTGGGAATCTTGAAGGTGGAGTAGGGCGTGTGGGGCTCGTCGGCGCGCTCCAGCGCCCAGGCATAGTGGCGACCATCCGCCAGGTCGATGGCGTAAAAGATCGCTTCGCGGCCGTCGAGCTCCGCTGTGACGCCGGGGTCGGCGATGACCGTGACCCCGGCCTGTGGAGCTGCAGCGCCACAGGCCGCGCCACAAGCGAGCGGTGCCACCAGGACGACCAGCCTCAGGGCGCGCATGCCGGCTTGCGCATGAGAATCCAGTCCCCGGCGTGGTGACAGCCCGGGAACGACACTACCGGCCTCCGTGCCACGGCGGCAACCGCATTCACGTACCAGCTGCCGGGCGCGCGCCGACGTCCAGCGGGTCCTCGCCGGGCTCGGCCCGTTGCGACCAGAGATGCCGCCGCAGGCGCACCGGGCTTTACCTCTCGCCGGCCTCTTGCAGGAACGCGTCAACCGGTTGCTCGAAGGCGATGGCAAGCACACAGGCCTGCGGGCCGGAACAGAATGCGTCATGCGGCAACTGCGGCGGACCGTAGGCATAGCTGCCCGGCGTCATCACGACCGCGTCGTGCCCGTCATAGGTCACGCGCAGCTCACCTGAAACCAGCACCATGCGCTCCGCCGAGGTGTGCGAGTGGCGCGGCACCATCACACCTGCCGGCACCTTGAAAAAGATGTCGGCGTTCTCCCGCGCCGGGTCCCCGTGCAGCACGGCGATGGCGCAGCCTGCCGGCATGAACTCGGGGCACGGCCCCCACTCCAGCGCGGGGTCAGCGAAGTGCAGTTCGACGGGCGCTTCGCCGGCCGACGCACCCGCCGCGATTATTCCGCCGCAGCATAGCAGTCCCAGCAATGCTGCAGCCTGTTTGTGCAGGCACATAGGACACTCTCCATTTTGTTTTGCAAACGCCCCTGGATATAGCACAAAGCCCTGGATGCCACAGGAATGCTGCAGCCGTGCCCGGCGCCGCTGGTCAGGGAACCGCCCGTGACAGCCGCCACTGGTCCGGCACGCCTTTGAGCGCGCGCACGCCCAGGTCCGCCCAGCCGGGGATGAGCACGATATCGCGCTCGCAGGCGCCGAACACCTGGTAGGCGATGTTCAGCTCACCACTCTTCGCGTAACGCGTATCGATCTGGTTCGTATCAAGCATGGACACGCCGATCATACGACCCGCGCAGGCGGCCTGGCGGCCGACGCCGGTGGCAGGATCAGTCTCGACTACTAGACTTTAAAGGACATGGGTTGCCGCTGGGGCGGCGACCCCGAACGCAAGCCCCGGCGCCAGACCGGGAAGGAGCAAGACATGGCAGACCGCGACATTTACGAACTTTTCACCGCCGCACTGGACGTCACCAATCGCTCCTTGGAGAAAAACCGGGAGTCCGGCTTCTTCAAGGCCCTGGTCGCTGCCGCGGACAAGTTCCTCGACGGCCACAAGGCCGGCGTCGCAATCTATGCGGAGGACCCGGAAAAGCCGTTCGACTATTTCACCATCCGCTATCTGAACGAGAAGTTCGAGATCCTGTCCCGCGGCAAATCCGAGCACGACACCGAGTGGAAGGTCTCGCGCGACTACCTGGAGTCGGTGGCCGACAACCCGCAGGAATACATCGACAACCCGGCGAAACTCGATTTCGACTGGCTCAAGCATCGCCTGCCCGATGCCGCCTCGAAGCTGTTCGACAAGGCGAGCTGAAGCCAGCGCCGTCTGAACGTCCTTTACTCCAGCGTGAAGCGCGCGGGTGCGTGGCTGCCGATCGGCCTGCTGGCGGCGCTGCCGCCGCTGTTCTGGTCGGGCAACTTCGTGCTCGCGCGGGCGCTGCACGAAGACATCCCGCCGATCGCCCTGTCCTTCTGGCGCTGGGTCGGGGCGCTCGCGATCCTGTTGCCCTTCACCTGGCACCGCCTTTGGCAGCATCGCGACGCCCTGCGCCGGCACTGGGTGGTGCTGAGCCTGCTGGCCCTGCTGGGCATCACGAACTTCAACACCTTCGCTTACCTCGGGCTGCAGCACACCACGGCCACCAACGGTGTGCTGCTCAGCTCTGCGACGCCCGTGCTCATTGTCGGGGTGTCATTCCTCATGCTCGGCACGAAGGTGCGCGCGCGACAGCTGGTCGGCATATTCCTCTCGCTGTTCGGCGTCGTCCTCATCGCCACTGAGGGCGCCCCGCAACGACTCGCTGCGCTGACCCTGAACCGTGGCGACATATGGATCCTCGTGGCCGCCGTCGACTGGGCACTGTATTCCGTCCTGCTGCGCTGGCGGCCCGCCGACCTGGCGCCCGAGGTGTTTCTCACCGCGCTCGTCGCGCTCGGGCTCGTGCCCCTGGCCGGGCTGTATGCCTGGGAGCTCGCCGGCGGACAGGGCTTCGCGCTCAATGCAACGAACTTTGCTGCGATCGGTTATGTCGCGATATTTCCCTCAGTGCTGGCCTACGTGTTCTGGGATCGCGCCGTGAACGAGCTGGGGCCGAACCGGACAGGGCATTACCTGCACCTGATGCCCGCTTTCGGGGCCTTGCTCGCGGTCGCCCTGCTCGGTGAACGCCTGCACATGTTTCACCTCGCCGGGGCGCTCCTGATCGCAGGCGGGATCGTGCTGGCGACGTGGGTTGTCAGTGCTCCGCCCAGACAGCGAGCTCATTCCCGCTCGGGTCAAGGAAATGGAAGCGACGGCCCCCGGGGAAAGTGAAGGGCTCCAGGGTGATCCGCCCGCCGGCGGCGCGGACGCTCGCCAGGGAGCGCTCCAGATCCCTGGAATAGAGGATCACCAGCGGTCCGCCCGTGACTGCATCCGGCGCGGCGCGCAAGCCCCCTGCCTCGCCGCCCGGTTTCCGTATACCGGCGTATTCCGGGCCGTAGTCGTTGAATTCCCAGCCGAAAGCCTCGGCATAGAACTGCTTCGCCCGCGCCATGTCAGTGACGCAGAACTCGATGTAGTCGATGGCGTGGTGGACATGGCCTGGTGTCGACATGACGGGGTCCTCGTGGACTGATTGCAACTAAGGGCCGGAGCGACTCAGCCTTCTCCGATCGATCATGCCCCGAAGCCAAATTTCTCTTTCGGGACGTCACGGACTTCCTCGCACGCGGCGCGGAAGTCGTACGGAACCTCATCGGCACAATCCGGCCACTTGCCCCTGGCCAGCCACAGCTCGACAAGACCGAGGCGGGCGCAAAGCCGCGGGAAGCGCGGGTCGTTGCGCAGCTCGGGCATGCCTGCCTGGAACATGAGCGTCGGGCGGTAGCCGTCCGGACCCATGATGTCGTAGGGCGTTCCGGTGGGCCCGAGCGCAGCAGTCTCGGCAACCTGGTATGCCTCATCGACCAGGCCGAGGTGCGCGGAGTAGACCAGACGGCCGACGTCAATGCTGCCGGTCTTGCCCAAGAAGTCCTCGACCTCGCGCCACCAGGCCGCGATTCTTTCGGGCGACGGGTCGCGCTTGGCACGGATGAAACTGAGGCCGTCGCGGAACTCGTGCATCTGGCGCTTTTCGGCCAGGGCCAGCATGCGGTCGACGGCGTCCCAGTCCTGCTGGAAGGCGTAAGCCCGAAGCAGGCTGGAAAAGGGGAAGTTCATTCCCGGGGCACGCTCGACGACATCGGCGAATACGGGCACCGCCTCGTCGAAGCGGCCTGCAGCGATGCGGGCCAGTCCGACCATGTTCGCGGACATCACGCTGAGCGGGTCGAGCTGGAAGCAACGCTCTGTTTCCTCCAGCGCCTCGCGCACGCGGCCCATGGCACGGAGGCCCCAGCCCAGGTAGCGGCGCGTGTCGCTGTTGCCAGGGGCCGCCCGCATGCGCTCGATGAGCGTGTCGAACTCGAGGAAGCTGCCAAAGGCGGGCAACGCCAGGGCCTGCGCCATGCGGACGTACGAGCCCTCGGGGTCGAGCGCCAGCGCCCGGGCGGCGTCGTGCGCCATGCGCGCGGCATTCGCCGGACGCTCCGCGAAAGGAATGTAGAAGTGCAGCCAGGAGCGCAGGTAGACGAGGCGCCCCCACGCCTCGGCGAAGTCGGGCGCGCGCTCCGTGGCCACTTCGAGCAGCGCGACCAGGGGGCGAAACTCGTCCGGCGCATAAGTCTTGGGACTGGCCCGCAGGTAGAGATCGTAGACCGCAGGGTCGATCTTCCGCGGCGTGAATCTCGAAAATGCCTGGTCCAGCGCCTTCGCGATGCTTTCGGTGATGTCGTCCTGGACGGCGAAAATATCCTCCAGCCCGCGGTCGTAACGGTCCGACCAGAGCACGGTGTTCGTCTTCGCCTCGGTGAGGTGCGCGCTGACCCGCACGCGGGACCCTGCTCGGCGAATGGAGCCATCGAGCACATGCGTGCAGCGCAGCACGCCGGCAGCCTCGGCCTTGCGCTCACCGCGGAACTGGAAACTCGTGGCGGGTGCGATCACCTTGAGCCGGGCTCCGCGCGTGAGCCGCTGGATGATGTCTTCGCTGACGCCGTCGGAGAAGAAGCCCATCTCCGGATCAGCGGAGAGGTTCTCGAAGGCCAGCACCGCCAGCAGGGGCTCGGTGCAGGCTGCGTCCGACGCCGCCGTCTCCTGCTCGCGTCGTGCTTTCTTGGAACTCTCCGGCCGCGTGAGCGCGGTGTCGCCGGGGGCGGCAACCTCGCACACGTCCATTGGCTCCTCGATGCCGGCGAGGCGATAGGGTCCGTGCTCGGCCCAGCGCAACCCGGCGCACTCTTCGATACCCACGGCGGCTCGGCGGGCAAGATCGTAGGCGGAGCGCGTGAGCAGGATGCGACCGTCCCCCGCCAGCGACATGACGCGTGCTGCGGCGGCCTTGGCGAGCCCCTCCACCTCGAGCGGCTTGGCGCCCCGCGCGACGTCCTCCGGCGCGTTCTGGCGCAACACCACCTCGCCGACGTGAATGCCGACGCGGGCGACGACATGAGCGCCGTAGCCCGCCCCCAGTTCACGGAGCTTGTCCTGGTACGCAATGGCGAAGCGCACCGCTTCGATGGGCCGCTCGAACAGCAGCAGGAAGCCGTCGCTCTTGTCGATCTCGCGGCCATCGAATCCGGCCAGCAGGTCGCGGGCGGCGCGGTCGTGGCGGGACAAGAGTTCCGCCGCCCTGGCATCACCGAGGCGTTCTACGAGCTGCGTGCTGGCAACGAGGTCACACAGCAGCAGCGTGCGGATCACCGGGGTGGAGGCGGCCAAGCGAAGGCTCCTGCAAGCTGGACAGGCATACTCTGCACGACACACTGTACACCAGCGGCATCAGGCTTCATGTCGCCTCATCTGCCGCAGCAAAGCTTCATTCTGTTGCGCACGCCGGCCGGGTCGCCCTCATGCCCGCCTTTGCCACTCTGCCACGTCCACCCCCCTGAACAGCAGCCACAGGCACATGGCGCTCTCCGCCACGATGGCGACCAGGTAGATCGGCATCACGGCCTCGACGTGCGCCGGAAACAGGAAGCGCGTGTAGCTGCCGACGAGGTAAACGATTCCCGCCGCCCCGAGGAAGACGCCGAGCAGGCGCGGCAGGAATCCGGAACGATAGACCAGGTAACCAAGCAGGAGGCAGCTGAGGCCGAAGGGCAGCAGGCCGAGATCGTAGCCGTGGCTGTGAAGGTCGAGGAACAGGGCGGCGACGGCGCTGAGCTGCTCAGCACCAAAGAGCGCAGCGTACTCGGGACTGCCGAGCGCGATGATGGCCGCATGGTAGTGCAGCAGGTTGCCGCCGATGATCGCCGCCTGCACCAGCCGGAAGCACATGGCCATGAGTGCGAGCGTCTTGCTGACCGGGCGCAACAGGACGTACAGCAGCACCGCCAGCGCGATGTCGCACAACAACATCAGCGAATCTGCGAGAAAACCCAGCCTGAACAGGCTGGCGGACGCCTGGATGTTGGCCGCCGTGGCCGCCGCGTCACCACTCGCGATGATCCCGGCACGGACAACCAGCTCGCCCGTCAGCCCGAGCACGATGATCACCAGGTAGAGCAGGCCGGCCGTCCTTGCCAGGCGTTGCGGCGACATCCCCGCCTGCATATTCGGGATCATTGCGCGCTCCTTTGGGCCCGCGCCACCAGCGCTGTCGCGACGGGGAACAACACCACGTAGCCGATGATGCCGATATTGCGGACGCTCATGTTCTCCAACGGGACGCCGGCGAGCCCGATAAGGGCGAGGATAGCCGCGGCAAACAGGAACCGGCGGGCGATTTCATGGCCTGTCTCATTCCTCAGCGCCAGCGCAGCAAACAACGCTGCCAGCGCGAAGAAGAAATCCCACGCCAGGATGTCCAGGGCGTATGCGAGCGACGGCCAGGTGAAACTGAACACCAGTGGGGCCCACTCGGCCGCAGCAATTTCCGGCTGCCGGCTGAGAACCAGGATGGAAAAGTGCACGCTGCACGTGACGACGGCGCACAGGCTCATGAAGATGACGCAAAGTAATGCGGCGTGCCTGTTCTCTGCAGCCACGCAACCGTGCAGGGCCACCCCGAACAAGACCATGGCCGGTGCAATGGCCAGGATGAGCAGCTCCATGAGCGTGAACCAAGGATCGTGGATGGGATGCGCGGGCGTCGGCAGGGTGGCGAGCCCCACGACAAGGACGAGTGCATAGGCCAGTGACAGCAGCGGCACCAGCGCACCTGCGACCGCCATGAGCCAGCTCGACGAAGTTTCCGCGTCAGCGTGCGGGGCGGCAGCGGGATGCGAAGCGCGCGGCGTCATGCGCTAACCCTCTTCCCCGTCAGGCCCGCGCACACGGTCGTCGGCAAGCAGGCCATAAACATTCACGCCGTAAGTCTCGCCTTTTGCGACCCAACGCTCGCGCAGGAACCCTTCATGCGTAAACCCGAGCTTTCGCAACAAGGCGTTCGAGGCCGCGTTCTCCGGATTCACCTCAGCCTCGACCCGGCGTATCCCCATGGCGCCGAACAGGTAATCCAGCAGTGCGCCCAGCGCCTCGGCGGCATAGCCCCGGCGCCAGTGCCTGCGGCCGATGACATACCCGAGTTCCACGCGATTGCTGCCCTCGTCGTACTTGAACAAAAGGACCGTGCCGATGACCTTGTCGTCTTCGTTCCTGGCGATCACCAACTGCCTGGCGTTGCCGCTCATGCCGAGCGCCTGCATCCGCTCGAGCCACGCGGTCGCGTCTGAATCAGACGCCCAGGTCGCGTAGGGCAGGTACCGTGTGACCTCGGGGTCGCCGTTGATTTCGAGCAGGTCCGGCAGGTCCGCGCCGCTCACCTCGCGGAGGGTCGTTCGGGGCGTGGAGACCTGGGAAAATCGGGGTAGCGGCATCGCGACTCTCGGCTCAATCCTGCCCGCCACGCTGCGACACGATGAACTCCAGCGCTTCACGCAGCACCTTGTCCCCTTCCACAGGGACGGTCGGGAACCGCAGCGCGTGGTCCGGCCGGACCCCCTGCAACGCCTCGTCCCCATTCGGCCGCACGAAGTACGCCTTCGGGTAGGTTACGACGATTCCGGTCGACGGCAGGGTGAATTGTGCGGACGAGGCATGACTCGTGGGTACGTCGGCGGTTTCCTCGCCGAGGATTGTGCCGAAGCCGTAGTCCTGGATGATGGCCGCGACGGTGGTTGCATTCGAGTAGCTGCGGCGGTTGACCAGCGCCCAGACCCGGCCGGAAAAGCCGGGGTCCCGGCGCTCCGCCTTGGGAATCTCGAAAGAGAACCTCGCGCCGTCCTCGTGCTGCGTCATCGCCCTGAGCATCTGCGCCGAGATGCCGCCGGGATATTCCTCCGCCAGCCCCTCCAGGACCTCCCGGGTCCGCGCGCTGGCTTTCACAATAAATTCCGACGCGAAGCTGAACGGCTCGTCCGCGAACCAGGCAATCATCGGATCACTGAAGCTGTTGTCGCCGCCCGGATTGTTGCGCAGGTCGATCACCAGGTCCGTGGCGCCGGCGGCGTCGAATCGCTGGAAAGCCTCGTCGACAAAGGCCTTGAACGTCTCGAGCGACTCGCTCTCCCCGGTGGCATAGAAAGGACCGGGACGCAGGTAGGCGATGCCGTCCGGGAGCATGTGCGCTTTGCGGCTGTGCTGCTGCCTCTCGCGCGCGCCCTTGTGCTCTTCGAGCTCCATCGCCGGCACTGCGTCCACCATGAACGTCGCCTCGTCCCCGGCGCGGGAGCGCACGACGATCTCGAAAGCATCGACCTCGCCCATGTCGAGCCAGGCGAGGCGCGGAAACATGCTCTCCAGCTGGGCATGCGCCATGTACGGACGCTCCGCAGACACCAGCCGGCCGATGCGCTCGAGCCAGTCGGTCGCAGGGCGCCCGTTGAGCGCGAGCAGTTCCGTCCCGGGAGCGAGCGCGGCCACGCCGGAGTAATTGTGGGCGACCAGGACGCGTCCGTCCTCGACGCGAATATCGAGCGGCAGGAGCGTGCCGCCGGACAGGACGTACGCAATGTAGTCCTGCACGGGAAAATCGATTCTCGCATGCCCGACTTTGCCGAAAGTCACGAATGGCGTGAACAGGCGTACCGCTTCGAGACGGCTCATCGGTCCATCGATGGCGGCCGACAACTCCTCGTAGTAGCGATCGTAGGCGTCACGCGACTGGTAGGCGTAGAGATCGTAGTGAGCTGCGGCGAGCGTCTCGTAGAGGTACTTGAAGTCGGCACGGACTGCGTCCTGCGGGTAAACCTTGCCTGCTGGCGCCTGGGCCGGTTGGGCCAGGGCCCGCGGCATCGCCGTGGCGAGACAGAAGATGAAGAAAGCGGCCAGAAACCGTTTGTGCGTTGCAGTCATATCGAAGAGGCCTGCCTGGTCGGAAACAAAGCGGAGCAAACTAAGTTGCCGGGCGCGTCTTGTCCACGGGGATGTCGGCTATTCGTCACCGCTTGTGGTGTTTCATGACCGACTTCACGAGGCGACCGAAGTCCTTGTCCTTCTTGCGTCTCTCGACATACGACGCGTCATGGTACTCGGTCTCTTTCCTGAGCTTCAGGTAGGCCTGGTAGCGCGACTCGCTGAGGCTGCCGTCGTCGATCGCTGCGCGTACGGCGCAGCCGGGTTCCTGCCCGTGGATGCAGTCTGCAAAGCGGCAGGCGCGGGACAGCTCGTGAATGTCCGCAAAGCTCGCGTCGAGGCCCTCGCTCGTGCCGAGCAGCCCGAGTTCGCGCATGCCCGGCGTGTCGATGAGCAGCACGCCATCCTCCAGCACAAGCAGCTGGCGCCGCGAGGTGGTGTGTGTGCCTTCGCCGGTGCCGCTGACCGACCGGGTATCGAGTACGTCGCGCCCGAGTAGCCGGTTGATCAACGTGCTCTTGCCCACGCCCGACGAGCCGACGAAGCAGTACGTCTTGCCCGGCTCCAGGAGTGCACGAAACGCCTCCAGCCCGTCGCCGGTGGCCGTGCTGAGTGCAATGACCCGGGCGTCGATCCCAGCGCCGCTGATCGCCGCAACCAGGCCTTCGGTCTCGAGCGGGCTGACCAGGTCGGTCTTGCTCAAGAGGATCACCGGCTCGATGCCGCCTTCGCGGCATACCACGAGGTAGCGCTCCAGCCGGCGCACGTTGAAGTCGTACTGGCATGACTGGACGATGAAGGCCACGTCGATGTTGGCGGCGATCATCTGGAAATCCACGGTCTTGCCCGGGGCCTTGCGGCGGAGGTACGACTTGCGGGGCAACACCGCCTGGATGATCGCCAATGCCGGGTCTGCGAGCTCGATGCTGACCCAGTCGCCGACGCAGGGCAGCTCCGGGCCGGACTCGACGGTGAAGCGGAACCGCCCGGAAAGCACGGCAGGCGTCTCGACGCCGTCGCTCCGGACCCGGTAGGCATCACGGTCCACGGCGACGACCCTGGCCACAGGCTGGTTCATTTGCTATCCGGGCTTCCTGGCGATGTACACGCCATAGCTGACGTGCGCTTTGCAGGTCTCGTAGAGGCTGATCTCGCGTTGCTCCGCGGCCACGATGGCGCGGGCCTCGGTGCTGTGCCCATGGCGCTCGAGGAAGTCATCGAACCTGGCCTGCATGGGCCGGTAGTACTCGTCCAGCCAGCAGCGCTCCGGCAACACGAAATACCCGACCGGCGCATAGCCGTGCTTTTCCAGCACCCGGATCTTGGCCGAAGCCAGGTCGATCTCCGGATACTCCCTCTCCCAGTATTCCTGGAGTTCTGCCGGTCGCGTGTCAGTGAGCCAGGTGATCTCGGAAGCCACCAGCAGGCCGCCCGGCTTCAGGAATCGCTTCCACTCCGCCACGCCCTTTTCGAAACCGATGTTGTAGATCGCGCCCTCGGACCAGATGACGTCCAGTGCCTCGTCCGCGAAAGGCAGCGCGTCCATGGAGCATGCCAGCGTCGAGACACGGTCCGCCACGCCCAGCTTCTCGGCCTGTTGCTCCAGCACGTCGAGGAAATCCTGGAGGAAGTCGACTGCCGTGATGCGGGCATTCAGTAGCCGGGCGAGCAGCAGGGTGGACGCCCCCGTCCCGCAGCCGATGTCGGCAATCTTCAGTGGCGCAGAGCGGTCGATCCCGGCGAGATCGAGCGCCCGTTCGGTCTCGGCATCGCCGCCCGGTCCCTGCCGTCGGCCCGGCTTGTGCAGGTCGGCCAGGAGCTGGTAATCATCCATGGTTGTTGTCAGCCAATTTTTCGCCCCCGCAGGCTGTATACCAACGGTACGTCATTCCCCTTGTGGGCCAGGTAGAACCTGCCCGGCTCACGCTCCACCATGCCGGCGAAACAGTTGTACGGGCTGAAGGGGAATTCGTTCACTCGCTCGATTTGTATGCCGACGTCGAGCAGGGCGTTGATGACACTCGAGAGCGGGTGTGCCCATGTCGCCAGCCTGGTGATGACCTCGGCACCGTTCTCCGTGTAGGTCCCTTCCTCCTCGACGTCAGGATCGGGTCGGGTGAAATACGAATAGCCCTCCAGGAGGTCGTAAACCGGGTGAAACTCGACCATGTAGAAGGTGCCGCCCTCGGCCAGGTTCGCGGCGACGACGCCTGCCCACCGGGCCAGGTCCGGCAGCCAGCAGATCGCGCCGTACGAGGTGTAAACGATCTCGAACGGGCCACCCCCGTCACGCTCGTAGCCATACACGTCCGCACACACGAACTCCGCGGCCAGCCCGGCTTGCACCGCGAGCTCACGGGCCTGGGCGATCGCCACCGGTGAGATGTCCACGCCGGTGCACGTCGCGCCCCGGCGAGCCCAGGACAAGGTATCCAGCCCGAAATGGCACTGGAGATGCAGCAGGCTTTTTCCAGCGACGCAGTCGAGCTCAGCGAGCTCGATTTCCCGCAGAGACGTTCCGCCCGCCAGGAAGCCTTCCACGTCGTAGAACCGGGACGCAAAGTGAACCTTGGTGCGCCGGTCCCAGCCGGCCCGGTTCATGGCGAAGTACTCGGCGTCGGCCATCTCCGCTCCAAGCCGATTAAACGAAATCGAGGTCCCCGTGAAAATAAGCCGCCGTGGCGCCGCCGTCCACCAGGATGTCGCTGCCGGTGATGAAGGCCCCGTCCGGCCCCATCAACAGGGCTGCCACCGTGGCCACCTCGTCCGCGGTACCGGCGCGGCCCGCGGGACAACGCTCGATCATGCGGCGGTACCCGTCGCCATGGGGCCCCGACAATTCAGCGCGGGACAGGGGCGTCATCACGATGCCCGGGCTGACGGCATTGACGCGTGCCTTGCGGCGGCCCCAACGGACGGCTTCTGCCTGTACCCGCAGGGTCTTGCCGCGGTTCGCAAGCTCATAGGCATGCAGTGTGTCGCGGAGTCGCGCGGGCTGGAGCATGGGAAGGGCCAGGACTTCCTCGACCGGCGTCGTGGCCAGGGCCTTGCCTTCTTCCGCGGTGAGCGCCGGCAGCCGGTGACCGGCCTGGGACGCAATGACCACGCCGGCGCCCCCCGGGGCCATCACTGCGCCGAATGCCTCCAGGACGACAGCAGTGCCGTAGAGGTCCACCCGGACGATCATCTCCGGCCGGGACATCGAGGGAGAGGCGCCGGCCGCATGGACGAGCCCGGTCACCGCACCCATCCCTGCAGCCTTCTCGGCCAGGGCCTGGACGGAATGCGGGTCGGTAATGTCTACCGTCGCCGCGCTGACGTCGAAGCCCGCGCCCAGCAGCGTCTCCTCGGCGGAGCGGGCGTTCTCCTCGCGGAGATCGGCGACCAGGATGTGCTTGCCGGCGCCGACACGCCGGGCCACCGCGGTGCCCATTGAGCCGGGTCCGATGATGACGAGAACTTCTTCCACGCAGGGGGCTTCCTATTCAGGGATGCGCAGGCGCGCGGGCGAGGACGTCAACAATCGCTGCGCTGATTGAAAGCGTTTCTCCACCTCCTGGCGATCCTTCTCTTCCGGCAAACCGTCAACTGCGCCGCGCGCAATCATCGTGGCGTGCCGCAGCAGTGCAAGGCGATCCTCCTGCCGGTGTACAGATCCCGCGATCTCGGTAATCGTTTCCAGCAGACGGATGGTCACCGCGGTGCTGGAACGGCCATATTGCCGGATCTGGTTGAACGCCGCGTCGGTGACGTCCGCGAACGTGAAGACATGCGTAATGAGCCGCAGCTGGTCCTCCGTGTCGTATCGATAGGGCGACGGCATATCTCGTTCCGCCAGGCGGCACAGTGCCGAGCCCAGGCGGTCCACGCACGTCATCGCCGTGAAGGGGTCGTTCACCCCGGGTGAGAGCGCGCGGATCGCAATTTCGACGAGCTCGTTGACGCCGAACTCGATGTCCTGCCCGGACGTCCGCTGGTTGCCCAGGGCGAACGCGGAATGAACACGCTCTATCAGCTGGTCGTTAACCCGGTTGCCTGGCCATACGTGCACCAGCGGACGCGTCGCAACGACATAGTGGCCGGGGCGTGGCTCTACGCGAATAACGACATCCTCTTGCATGGCCAGCGCCATCAGGTCATCGCCATCAACGAACTGCAGGTAGCCGTCCGCGGCAGAGCCAATCGGACACGCCTCGGCGCCGAACCTGTCGAGGAAGTCGGCGTCGGGCGGCGCCTTTGGCGTCCGGGGGGCACCCCGTCCGATCTTCTCGGGAAACAGCCGCTCTATGCCTTCAATCAACTCCTTTCCGACCCGCGCCACGATCTCGTTGGCCTGGATAGAAACAGATACGTGATGAATGAAGTAGATCAACACCCCCACGCTCACCACCGCGAGCAGCACACCGAGACTCACAGAAAGGTGCGGGACGAATAAGGTCTCCTCGGCGCGGCGAATGGTGCGGAGGACCAGCAAGCAGTAAAGGAAGGTGGCGACAAAGGTGCCGAGCACCACCTGGGTCATGGTGTCGCGCATGAAATTGCGCAGCAGCCGGGGGCCGAGCTGTGACGAGGCGAGCGACAGGGCGACCAGCGTCATCGAAAAGACCACCCCGGCGATGGTGATCATTGATCCGGCGATGGTCCCCAGCAAGGCAGCCCCGCCTTCGGCCCCACCGGTGAAAGTCAAACCCCAGTTGAGCGCCAGCCAGTCCGTCGCCGCTGTATCCAGTGCCACGGTTGCGAAGGCCAACACCATCGCGCCGGTGGCCATGGCTGCGGGGAGAAACCAGAAACTGGAGCGAATGCGGTTGAATATTGTGAAAACCCGGACTCTCATGGCGAGGTACCGAGGAGGTCGAGCCTCAGGCGCAAGAAAGCGTCAGGGCGCATCATGGGCAAACGACCCCTTGGCGAGAAAGGCCAGGGTGTGCCGGATGGCATCGTCATTGCGCATGATGAACGTATGCGTGGCACTGACCGCCACGAAGTCGGCCATACCTTCGACTTTCGTTCTCGCCACCGAAACCTTGCCGTCATCCGGGCTCGGCAGCAACCGCGATAGCATGGGATTGACCGACTCTGTCCCGGCAATGACGCCGACGGGAAAGTCCACGGGACCGAGACTGGCCGGCACGTCGTTTTCGCCCGTGCCGAGTTCGAGACCGGCCGGGCCGTTCCACATGGCGAACCCCGGCGTGTCCCTGAGATTGTCCACCACTTCGCTGCCCTGGTTCGGCGGCGCCAGCATGACCACGCGACCCAGGTTTTCGATGCGATGGTTGCGGAAGTGGTAACGAACCAGGATGCCGCCCATGGAGTGCGTGACGAAGTGCACGGACTTCGCCTCGACTGCAGCGCACTGCGACAAGCCTTCCCCCACTGCGCGGGGCGCCAGTTCGGCGACCGGGTGGTGGCGGGAGGGATAATCGATATTGGCGACGTGATAGCCCGCAGCCTGCAGGGCTTCTTCCATCACCGACATGGAGCTGGCGGTACGCGCCAGGCCGTGCAGGAGGATCACGCACTCCGTCGCACGAGCGTATGGCGACGCCAGCAGGACAATGAGCAGCGCCGCAACTTTGACTCGGGGGTGCATGCTCCGGTTCGCCCTCAAGAAGACGCTTAAAGACGTCATTTTCCCACTTCCGTGGCCGGGCGCGAAAGCATCAGCGTGCTGGTTCGCGAAAAAGGGGGCTGCCAACCGGCAGCCCCCTTGCGGAGACGACGAAGATCGAACCGCCGGCTACTTCTGCCCGGCGCTCTTCTTGATCTTCTCGAGCAGCGCCAGCTGCGCGGCTGCCTGGGCCAGCTCAGCCTGGGCGATGGCGATGTCCTTGGCGGACTCGCGGTTCTCCAGCAGGTCCTGGGCGCGCTGCCGCGCCTGCTGCACGGCCGCCTCGTCGAGGTCGTGGGCGCGCGCCGCGGCGTCGGCCAGCACGGTGACGGCCCTGGGCTGGATCTCGATCATGCCGCCGGAGACGTAGAAGAACAGCTCCTGGCCCTCCGGCGTCTGCACGCGCACGCCGCCCGGCCGCAGGCCGGTGAGCAGCGGGGCGTGGTTCGGCGCGATGCCGATGTCGCCGAGCTGCGCCGGGGCGTAGACCATGGCTGCGGCGCCGCTGAAGATTTCGCCTTCGGCGCTGACGATGTCGACGTGAATCGTGCTCATCCCTTACTCCGGGCCGCGTGGCGCCGTGTTACTGCAGCTTCTTGGCCTTCTCGACGGCTTCCTCGATGGTGCCGACCATGTAGAAGGCCTGCTCCGGAATCGCGTCGTACTCGCCGTCGACGATGCCGCGGAAGCCCTTGATGGTGTCCTTCAGCGACACGTACTTGCCCGGCGAGCCGGTGAAGGCCTCGGCTACGAAGAACGGCTGCGACAGGAAGCGCTGCACCTTGCGGGCCCGGGTCACCACCAGCTTGTCGTCCTCGGACAGCTCGTCCATGCCGAGAATCGCGATGATGTCCTGCAGCTCCTTGTAGCGCTGCAGCGTGGCCTGCACCGCGCGGGCGCAGTCGTAGTGCTCCTGGCCGATGACGTTCGGGTCGAGCAGGCGCGAGGTCGAGTCCAGCGGATCCACGGCGGGGTAGATGCCCAGCTCCGCGATCTGGCGCGACAGCACCAGCGTGGCGTCCAGGTGGGCGAAGGTCGTGGCCGGGGACGGGTCGGTCAAGTCGTCGGCCGGGACGTACACGGCCTGGAAGGAGGTGATCGAGCCGGTCTTGGTGGAGGTGATGCGCTCCTGCAGCTGGCCCATTTCGGCCGCCAGCGTGGGCTGGTAACCCACGGCGGAGGGCATGCGGCCCAGCAGCGCCGACACCTCGGTGCCCGCCAGGGTGTAGCGGTAGATGTTGTCGATGAACATCAGCACGTCGCGGCCCTCGTCGCGGAAGTTCTCCGCGATGGTCAGGCCGGTCAGCGCCACGCGCAGGCGGTTGCCCGGCGGCTCGTTCATCTGGCCGTACACCAGCGCCACCTTGTCGAGGACGTTGGAGTCCTTCATCTCATGGTAGAAGTCGTTGCCCTCGCGGGTGCGCTCGCCGACGCCGGCGAACACGGAGTAACCGGAGTGCTCGATGGCGATGTTGCGGATCAGCTCCATCAGCGTCACGGTCTTGCCCACGCCGGCGCCGCCGAACAGGCCGATCTTGCCGCCCTTGGCGATCGGCATGATCAGGTCGATGACCTTGATGCCGGTCTCGAGGATCTCGACCGAGGCCGCCTGGTCCTCGTAGGACGGCGGGTCGCGGTGGATCGGCATGTAGGCGTCGGCGTCGACCGGGCCGGCCTCGTCGATCGGCGTGCCCAGCACGTCCATGATGCGGCCCAGGGTGGCCTTGCCGACCGGCACCTTGATCGGCTCGCCGGTGCCCTTCACCGCGAGACCGCGCTTCAGGCCCTCGGAAGCGCCCATGGCGATGCAGCGCACGATGCCGTCGCCGAGCTGCTGCTGCACCTCGAGCGTGATGTCGTTCTCTTCGATCTTCAGGGCGTCGTAGATCTTGGGCAGGTGCTCACGCGGGAACTCCACGTCCACCACGGCGCCGATGACCTGAACGATGTTGCCAGTGCTCATGGATCAGTTTCCTCTGTCTCGTATCCGCTGGGGCGCCGTCAGACGGCCGCCGCGCCGCCGACGATCTCGGCGAGTTCCTGGGTGATCGCGGCCTGGCGCGCCTTGTTGTAGGCGAGCTGTAGCCCGTCGATCAGTTTGCCGGCATTGTCGGTGGCGCTCTTCATGGCCACCATGCGCGCCGCCATTTCGCAGGCGACGTTCTCCACCGCGCCGCGATAGACCTGCGACTCGATGTAGCGGGTCAGCACCTGCTCGACCAGCTCCGTGGAGCTGGGCTCGTAGATGTAGTCCCAGTGGGTCTGCAATTCCTCGGCGTCCTGCGTCTGGGCCGGGAGCAGCGTCAGGGTGACGGGCTTCTGGCTCATGGTGTTGACGAACTCGTTGTGCACCAGGAACAGCCGGTCCAGCGAGCCCTCGCTGTACTCGTTCAGCATCACCTGGATGGCGCCGATGAGGTCCTGCACGCGCGGCACGTCGCCGAGGTCCTGCAGGCTGGCGACGATGTTCACGTCCAGCCGGCGGAAGAACTGCGCCGCCTTGCGTCCGACCAGGCACAGCTCCACCTCGACGCCCTTGTCGCGCCACTCGCGCAGCTCGCGCAGCGTGCGGCGGAACAGGTTGGCGTTGAGGCCGCCGCACAGGCCGCGGTCCGACGACACGATGATGTAGCCGACCCGCTTGGCCTCACGCTCCACCATGAAGGGGTGGCGGTAATCCGGGCGCGCCTGCATCAGGTGCCCGATCACCGTGCGGATGCGCTCGGCATAGGGGCGGGATGCTTCCATCCGCTCCTGCGCCTTGCGCATCTTCGCCGCAGCGACCATCTCCATGGCCTTGGTGATCTTGGCCGTGTTGCGGATGCTCTTGATCTGCGTGCGGATTTCTTTGGCGTTGGCCATGCGGCTCTCCGCTTTTTACCAGGTGCCGGTGGCGACGAAGTCGGCCACGCCCTTCTTCATCTCGCCCGCGATCTCGTCGTTCCAGTCGCCGGTCTCGTTCAGCTTCTTCATCAGCTCCGGGTGCGCCGAGTCCATGTGGCCGTGCAGCGCGTGCTCGAAGTCGCCGATCTTGTCCAGCGGGACCTTGTCGATGAAGCCTTCGTTGACGGCGAACAGCGACACCGCCATCTGCGCCACGGAGAGCGGCGAGTACTGCTTCTGCTTCATCAGCTCGGTGACGCGCTGGCCCCGGTCGAGCTGCTTGCGGGTGGTCTCGTCCAGGTCGGAGGCGAACTGCGCGAAAGCGGCCAGCTCGCGGTACTGGGCCAGCGCCAGGCGGATGCCGCCGCCGAGCTTCTTGATGGCCTTGGTCTGGGCGGCGCCGCCGACGCGCGACACGGACAGGCCGGCGTTGATGGCGGGCCGAATGCCGGCGTTGAACAGGTCCGACTCGAGGTAGATCTGGCCGTCGGTGATGGAGATCACGTTGGTCGGCACGAAGGCGGACACGTCGCCGGCCTGGGTCTCGATGATCGGCAGCGCGGTGAGCGAGCCGGTCTTGCCCTTCACCTTGCCGTCGGTCGCCTTCTCCACGAACTCGGCGTTGACGCGCGCGGCGCGCTCCAGCAGGCGCGAATGCAGGTAGAACACGTCGCCGGGGTAGGCTTCACGGCCCGGCGGGCGGCGCAGCAGCAGCGACACCTGGCGGTAAGCCCAGGCCTGCTTGGTCAGGTCGTCGTAGATGATCAGCGCGTCTTCGCCCTTGTCGCGGAAGTACTCGCCCATGGCGCAACCGGCGTAGGGCGCGATGTACTGCAGCGCAGCCGAGTCGGCGGCGGGCGCGGCGACGATGATGGTGTGGTCCATCGCGCCGAACTCTTCCAGCTTTCGCACCACGCCGGCGATGGACGACTGCTTCTGGCCGATCGCCACGTAGATGCACTTAACGCCGGTGCCCTTCTGGTTGATGATGGCGTCGATCGCCACGGCGGTCTTGCCGGTCTGGCGGTCGCCGATGATCAGCTCGCGCTGGCCGCGGCCGACCGGGACCATGGCATCGACCGACTTCAGGCCGGTCTGCACCGGCTGGCTCACCGACTGGCGCCAGATCACGCCCGGCGCCACCTTCTCGATGGGCGAGCTGTGCTCGGTCTTGATCGGGCCCTTGCCGTCGATCGGCTGGCCGAGCGAGTTCACCACGCGACCCAGCAGGGCCTCGCCCACGGGCACCTCGAGGATGCGACCGGTGGTCTTGACCTCGTCGCCCTCGGAGATGTGCAGGTAGTCGCCGAGCACCACCGCGCCGACCGAGTCCTGTTCCAGGTTCAGCGCCAGGCCGAAGGTGTTGCCCGGGAATTCCAGCATTTCGCCGTAGGCCGCGTTGGCCAGGCCGTGGATGCGCACGATGCCGTCCGTCACCGAGACCACGGTGCCGACGTTGCTGGCGACGGTGGCCGACTGGAAGTTGAGGATCTTCTCTTTGATCAGATCGCTGATTTCAGATGCCTTGATGGACATTTCCTGTAATCCTTTAGTGCGTGACGGCGCCGGCGAGCCTTTCCAGGCGGCCGGACAATGAGCCATCGATGACCAGGTCGCCAGCGCGGATGATCGCGCCGCCGAGCAATTTCGCGTCAGTGTCGCAGTGCAGCCGGACGTCGCGGCCGAGGCGCTTCTTCAAGGCCGTCGCGAAGCTCTCGCGCTGGGACGCGTCGAGCTCCACCGCGGACGTCAGCTGCACGTCCACGACGTTCTCGGCCTCCGCGCGCAGCACCTCGAACTCGGTCGCGATCTCCGGCAGCCAGGCCACGCGGTCGTTCTCGGCCAGCAGCTTGATGAAGCTGGCGCCGTGGGCGCCCGCGCCGTCACCGCAGAGCTCGATGAACAGCCCGGCGAGCGCCTCGCGCGTCACCGCCGGGTTGCCGATCAGTGCCTGCACGCGCTCGTCGGCCGCCGCGATGGCGCCGCGCCCGAGAAAATCGGACCAGCCCGCGAAGGCGTCGGCCTCTTTCGCGATCTCGAACACGGCCTTGGCGTAGGGCCGCGCGACGGTCATCTTCTCTGCCATGGCTGCGACTCTCCCCGGACCGCGCTACAGCTGACCGGCGAGGCGGTCGAGCAGGTCGCGATGGGCCGTGGCGTCGATCTCTTTCTCGAGCAGCTGCTTCGCCCCGCTCAGGGCGATCGCAGCGACTTCCCCGCGCAGCGTTTCGCGCGCGCGGTTGGTCTCCTGCTCGATCTCGGCACGGGCCTGGGCCAGCATGCGCTCGCCGGTGGCCTGGGCGGTCTCCTTGGCCTCCTCGACCAGCTCGGCGCCGCGGCGCTCGGCCTGCTCGATGATCAGCGTCGCCTGCTGGCGAGCTTCGCGCAGCCGCTCCGCCACCTGGGCGTCGGCCGCCTCGAGCGCCTTCTGGCCGCGGTCCGCCGCCGCCAGGCCCTCGGCGATACGCGCCCGCCGTTCCTCCAGCGCCTGCATGACCGGCGGCCAGACGAACTTCTTGGTGAACCAGACGAAGACCAGGAAGGTCAGCATCTGGCCGAAGAGTGTCAGGTTAATGCCCACGATTCCGACTCCCGATCAGCGTGCGTTTGCTGGCAGAGACGCCATCCGGCGCTTCAGCCCTGGAGAGCGGCGAGCAGCGGATTGGCGAACAGCAGCAGCGCGGCGAATGCGACACCGATGATGGCCAGGGCGTCGAGCAGGCCGGCGACGATGAACATGCGGATCTGCAGCATGTTGGCCATTTCCGGCTGGCGCGCGGCGCCTTCGAGGAACTTGCCGCCGAGCAGGCCGAAACCGATGCCGGTGCCGAGCGCCGCGAAGGCGAAAATGAGGCCCACGGCAAGAGCGGTAAAGGCCTGGACTGATGCAATAGCTTCCATGGTCAATCTCCGTAGGAGGCGGTTTCTACAGGGGTGAAATCAATGCTTCTCGTAAGCCAGCGCAATGTAAACGATGGTCAGCGTCATGAAGATGAACGCCTGCAGCGGGATCACGAGAATGTGGAAGATCGCCCAGGCGCTGCCGGGAAGCCACTGGATCCAGAAGGGCAGCATGGCGATCAGGATGAAAATGAGCTCGGCGGCATACAGGTTGCCGAACAGTCGCAGCGCGAGAGAGACCGGCTTGGCGATCATCTCCACGGTGTTGAGAATGAGGTTGAAAGGCACCAGCAGCGGGTTCTTGCCGAAGGGGTGGAACAGGAACTCCTTGCCGAAGCCCGCGGCGCCCTTGCCCTTGATGCCGTAGTAAATGATCAGCGCCAGCACCGACAGCGACAGGCTGAAGGTCGCGCTCATGTCGGCCGACGGCACGACCCGCATGTACTCGATGCCGACCATGGCGGCCAGCACGGGGAACAGGTCGACCGGGATGAGGTCCATGAGGTTCCACAGGAACACCCACACGAAAATGGTCAGCGCCAGCGGCGCGAGCAGGTCCTTGGGGCCGTGGAAGGCGTCGCCCACCGACTTGTCGACGAACTCCAGTATGGTCTCGACGAAATTCTGCATCTTCCCGGGCACGCCGGCGGTCACCGCGCGGGCAGCGCCGTAGAACACGCCGAGGAAAATCAGGCCGGTGACCCAGGACCAGAACAGGGTGTCGATGTGGATGGTCCAGAAGCCCTCTCCGACGGAGAGATGCTTGAGGTGATGCGTGACGTATTCTGTCGGAGAACTTGCCATGGCCGTCATCCACCAAAGCCCTGTCGATCACGTCGCGTAAACACCAGCGCCAGCCAGTTGACCACCAGGGTGGCGACGAACGTGACCACGAGCGGAACAAACACGTGGCTCAAAAAAATGGCTGCCGCCGAAAACATGGCTACAGCCATCACCAATTTCAGGACCTCCGCCTTCACGAAGGCCGCAAACATGGCCCGCGGGCCCGCTTGAGCCGGCACCGCGAACACCCGTAATGCCATCCAGAGGCTCAGCACGACGCTGATTCCCCCTCCTGCGAGGGCTCCGAGCGCGGCATCCCCGCCCATCGTGAGCCCGTAGAGGGCCGCGGCGACCAGGGTCACACCCGCTTGTCCGGCGATGATCTTTCCGGGTACTGAACCGACCCGTTGTTGCATGCCGAGAAACCCGGCCCTCAAAGCCCGAGGATTATAGCCAGATTCCGCAGGCGCAGCAAAGCCCGGAAAGCCTTGCGGCGGCATTTTTTGCCGCGCCGCGCGCCCGCCTTTACTTAATGTGGCCGAGGATGCCCTCGAGCTCATCGAGGCTGTTGTAGCTGACCACCAGCTTGCCGCGCCCGCTGGCGGTGTGTTGCAAGGCCACCCGGGCGCCGAGCTTGTCGGCCAGCTCGCCCTCGAGGCGACGGATGTCCGGGTCGCGGGAGGTCGTCGGGCCGGCCTGCTTTGGCGGCGGCGCCTGCAGGCGCTTCACCAGCCGTTCGGTCTCGCGCACCGACAGGCCCTTCTTCACCACTTCGCGCGCGGCGGCGGCCTGGGCCTTCGGGTCGGCCAGGCCCAGCAGCGCACGGGCATGGCCCATTTCCAGCTGCCGGCGCTCCACCAGCGCCTTCACTTCCTCGCCCAGCTCGAGCAGGCGCAGCAGGTTGCTCACCGCGGCGCGCGAGCGGCCCACGGCCTCGGCGGCCTGCTGGTGGGTCAATTCGAATTCGCGGGTCAGGCGGTCCAGGGCGCGGGACTCCTCCAGCGGGTTGAGGTCCTCGCGCTGGATGTTCTCGATCAGCGCCATCGCCACCGCGGCCTCGTCCGGCACGTCGCGCACGATCACCGGGACCTTCTGCAAGCCGGCCAGCTGGGCGGCGCGCCAGCGGCGCTCGCCGGCGATGATCTCGAAGCGCACGCCCGCGGCCGTTTCGCGGATCGGGCGCACCACGATGGGCTGGACCACGCCCTGGGCCTTGATGGAGTCGGCCAGGTCCTCGAGCGACTCCTGGCGGATGTCGAGGCGCGGCTGGTAGCGGCCGCGCTGCATCAGCTCGACGGCCAGCTCGCGGTACTGGCCCGTGTCGCGGCTCTCCGTGCTCTCCGCCCGCGCCGTCGTCGACAGCAGGGCGTCCAGGCCGCGACCGAGGCGTTTCTTGACGGCCATGGGGCTCGAATCTCCGTTTAAGTCCAATCTTCCGCTACGCGCCGGCAGTGTACCGCAAGGCTCAGCCGTTACGCTGCGCCGCCTCGCCGCGACGGATCATCTCGCCGGCAAGCGCCAGGTAGGCCAGCGCGCCGCGGCTGGTCTTGTCGTGAAACAGCGCCGGCATGCCGAAGCTCGGCGCTTCCGCCAGGCGCACGTTGCGCGGGATCACGGTGCGGAACACGCGCTCGCCGAAGTGCAGGATGAGCTGCGACGAGACCTCATTGGCGAGGTTGTTGCGCGGGTCGAACATGGTGCGCAGGATGCCCTCGATGCGCAGCCCCGGGTTCACGGCGTCGCGGATCTGCTCCACGGTGCCGACCAGCGCCGACAGGCCCTCCAGCGCGTAGTACTCGCACTGCATCGGGATCAGCACGCCCGTGGCGGCGGTGAGCGCATTCACGGTCAGCATGTTGATCGACGGCGGGCAGTCGATCAGCACGTAGTCGTAGTCTCCGGCGATGTCCTTGAGCGCCGTGCGCAGGCGGGTCTCGCGGCCGAACTCGTTGATCAGCCGCACCTCGGCCGTGGTCAGGTCGTCGTTGCCGGGGATCAGGTCGAAGCCGCCGGGGTCGGTGCGGACCACGGCCTCGCGCGCCGGCGCCTCGCCCAGCAGCACGTCGCAGGAGGAGACCTCGAGCGCGCGCTTGTCGATGCCCGAACCCATGGTGGCGTTGCCCTGGGGATCGAGGTCCACCAGCAGCACGCGGCGCCTGGTCGCCGTGAGCGACGCGGCGAGGTTCACTGCAGTCGTGGTCTTGCCCACGCCCCCTTTCTGGTTGGCGACCGCCAGTATCCGGGTCACTTGGGCGCTTCCTCGCGACAGAATTCGAGCAGGTGGCGCTCGGCGCGCAGGCCCGGCACGACGAGCCGATGCACGCTGTCCAGGCGCCAGCCCGCGGGCAACGCCGCCAGCTCGTTCTCGGGCAGCGTGCCCTTCATGGCGAGCAGGCGGCCGCCCGGCTTGATCTGGTCGCCGGCGGCGCGGATGAAATCACCCACCGAGGCGAATGCGCGGCTCACCACGCGACAGAAGCCGTCGGCTTCCTCGTAGTCCTCGACGCGGGCGCGCACCACCCGCACGTTCTTCAGCCCGAGGCGGTCGACCGCGTGCTCGATGAAGCGGGTTTTCTTGCCGGAGGCATCCAGCAGCACGAACTGCTGCTGCGGTCGCGCCAGCGCCAGCACCAGCCCCGGCAGCCCGGCCCCGGTACCGACGTCGAGCACGGGTCCGTCGTCAAGGAACGGCAACACCACCAGGCTGTCCAGCACGTGGCGCGTCACCATCTCTTCCGGGGCGCGCACGGCGGTGAGGTTGTAGGCGCCGTTCCACTTCTCCAGCAGCGCCACGTACTGCGCCAGCGCGGCGGCAAGCCCGGGCGGCTCCGCCAGGCGCAGGGCGGCCAGGCCGTGCTCGATCAGTTGCTGGATGCGGGATGTGTCCACAGGGACCCCTCGACGTGGGCCCGCAAGTATACCGAATCAAAAGGCTCCGCCGCGCCGGCCGGCGCGGTCGGAGCCGGACCGCGGCGCCGCGGCCGGGGCTAGATCTCGAGCGGCTGGGGTCGATCGGCCCGCAGCGGGGCGGCCGGCAGCACGCCAGGGGACCGGTCGCGGCTCATGCCGTGCGCGCCGCGGCCGGAGTAGGGGCAGTAATTCATGTTGCGATGCGCCTCGCGCTGAGCCGGGGTCATGGACTCCCACATGCGGCGCATCTCGGCCACGTGCGCCTCCTTTTCGGCCGCGCTCATGCCGTGCGCGGCGTGCACGCCCGCGAGCCGCTGCATCGAGCCGGCACGCACTTCGGCGCTGTAGTTATCCCACGCGGTGGAACCCAGCCAGGCCAGTGACACCACGGCGGCCCCGGCGATGAAACCCTTCAGCTGCATGGCACTCTCCTCGTTATAAGAATGTCTCGCAGGGATGTCTTCGCCGCCCGCCCGCGATCGGGTTCACGCGCGCCCGCGTCCGCAGGCCGTGCGCGGCAGCGAGGTGTTCAGCCGTCGACCAGCAGCGCCATGAACGCGTCGACCGGCGTCGCCTCGAGCCGCTGCTGGTCCGCGCACACCGACTTCAGCGCCTTGAACTGGCGCTCGGACAGCCGGGCCTTGAGGCTGTGCTCGAACTTGCGCACCAGCGCCGGGATCCCCTCGGCGCGGCGCTTGCGGTGGCCGATGGGGTACTCGACCTCGACGCGGTCGGTGGAACTGCCGTCCTTGAAGATCACCTGTATCGCATTGCCGATGTAGCGCTTCGCCGGGTCGTAGTAGTCGCGGGTGAAGCGCTCGTTCTCGCGCACCGTCATCCTGGCGCGCAGCGCGTCGATGCGCGGGTCGCGCGCCACCTCGTCCTCGTAGTCGGCCGCGACCAGGCGACCGAAGATCAGCGGGATGGCGGTCATGTACTGGATGCAGTGGTCGCGATCGGCCGGGTTGTCCAGCGGCCCGGTCTTGTCGATGATGCGGGCGCCCGGCTCCTGGGTCTCGATGACCACTTCCTTGATGTCGTCCAGGCGATCGCGCACCTCGGGGTGCAGCGCCAGCGCCACCTCGACCGCCGTCTGGGCGTGGAACTCGGCCGGGAAGGAAATCTTGAACAGCACGTTCTCCATCACATAGGTGCCGTAGTCCTGCCCCAGGACCAGGTCCTTGCCGCCGAACAGCACGTCCTGGAAGCCCCACTGCGGCGCCGTGAGCGCCGAGGGATAGCCCATCTCCCCGGTGAGCGCCATGAGCGCATGCCGTACGCCGCGGCTGGAGGCGTCGCCCGCGGCCCAGCTCTTGCGCGAGCCGGTGTTGGGCGCGTGGCGGTAGGTGCGCAGGGCGCCGCCGTCGATCCAGGCGTTCGACACGGCATTGATGACCTGCTCGCGCGTGCCGCCCAGCATGTGAGTCGCGACCGCGGTGGAAGCGATGCGCACCAGCAGCACGTGGTCGAGGCCGACGCGGTTGAAGCTGTTCTCCAGCGCCAGCACGCCCTGGATCTCGTGCGCCTTGATCATGGCCTCGAGCACGGCGCGCATGGTGAGCGGCTCATCGCCCTCGGCGCTGCGCTGGCGCGACAGGTAATCGGCCACGGCGAGGATGGCGCCGAGGTTGTCGGAGGGATGCCCCCACTCGGCCGCCAGCCAGGTGTCGTTGAAGTCCAGCCAGCGCACCAGGGCGCCGATGTTGAACGCGGCCTGCACCGGGTCGAGCTCCCAGTGCGTACCGGGCACGCGCGCGCCGCCGGGGAGCGTAGCGCCCGGCACGAGGGGCCCGAGCAGGCGGGTGCAGGCCGGGTAGTCCAGGGCCTGGAAGCAGCAGGCCAGCGAGTCCTTCAGGCAATAGCGCGCCGTCTCCAGGGCCGCGGCGCTCTTTATCTCGTAGCCGACGACGTAGTCAGCGATGTCGACCAGCACCCGGTCCGGATCGGGGCGCCGGGCCGACCGCCTGTCTGCGCTGGGCATGCAGACTTCTCCCGCTGCCGGCGGCGCGCTCAGCCGCGCTCGGCGATGGGCGTCCAGGCCTGCAGGCCGGGGCCGGTGTAGTCTGCGCCGGGACGGATGAGGCGATTGTTGGCGCGCTGCTCCATGACGTGCGCCGACCAGCCGGTGGTGCGCGAGCACACGAAGATGGGCGTGAACAGCGGCGTCGGGATGCCCATGAAGTGGTAGGCGCTGGCCGAGTAGAAATCGGCGTTGGGGAACAGCTTCTTCTCGTCCCACATCACCTTCTCGATGGCCTCCGAGACCGGGAAGATCACGGTGTCGCCGCGCTCGTCGGCCAGCTTCTTGGCGAAGGTCTTGATGACCTTGTTGCGCGGGTCGGAGGTGGTGTAGACGCGGTGGCCGAAGCCCATGATCTTGTCCTTCGCCGCCAGCATGGCGTGCACGCCCTTGTCCGCCGCTGCCGCACTGTCGAAGCGCTGGATCAGCTCCATCGCGGCCTCGTTGGCGCCGCCGTGCAGCGGGCCGCGCAAGGCGCCGATGGCGCCGGTGATGGCGGAGTGGAAGTCGGACAGCGTGGCGGCGATGACGCGCGCGGTGAAGGTCGAGGCGTTGAACTCGTGCTCCGCGTACAGGATCAGCGACACGTCCAGCACGCGGCGGTGGAAGTCCGACGGCGCCTTGCCGTGCAGCAGGTGCAGGAAATGGCCGGCGACGCTGTCGTCGTCGGTCACGGTGTCGATGCGCACGCCGTCCTGGTGGAAGCGCCACCAGTACAGGAGCATGGAGGGGAAAGCCGCGAGCAGGCGGTCGGCCACCAGCACCTGCGGCTGGTCGTCGTTCTCCGGCTCGAAGTTGCCGAGCAACGAGCAGCCGCTGCGCAAGACGTCCATGGGATGAGCGTCGCCGGGGATGGCCTCCAGCGCCTGCTTGAGCGCATTCGGCAGGTCCCGCAGGCCCTGGAGCCGGGTGACGTAGGCGTCCAGCTCGGCCTGCGTCGGCAGCTTGCCATAGTGCAGCAGGTAAGCGACCTCCTCGAAGCGCGCGTTCTCGGCCAGGTCATAGATGTCGTAACCGCGGTAGGTCAGGCCGGCGCCCTCCTTGCCCACGGTGCAGATCGCGGTTTCGCCCGCGGTGACGCCCGCCAGGCCGCCTGCTTTCTTGTCCTTGCTCATCGTTATTCTCCCTGGGTCGGTTGCTTGGCGCCGTCCGCCGCAAACAGCGCATCGAGCTTCTGCTCGTAGTCGTGGTAGCCGAGCACGTCGTACAGCTCGGCGCGGGTCTGCATGGCGTCCAGTGACGCCCGCTGCGTCCCCTCGCGGCGCAGGTCCTCGTACACCGCCAGCGCCGCCTTGCTCATGGCGCGGAAGGCAGACAGCGGGTAGAGCACCAGCCGCACGCCGGTTTCGCCCAGCTCTGCGGTGGTGAACAACGGCGTCTTTCCGAACTCGGTGATGTTGGCCAGCACCGGCACGCTCACCGCCGCAGTGAACTGGCGGTATTCGTCCAGCGTCGTCAGCGCCTCGGCAAAGATCATGTCGGCGCCGGCCTCGACATAAGCCTGGGCGCGCTCGATGGCCTGGGCCTGGCCTTCCACGGCATGGGCGTCGGTGCGCGCCATGATGCCGAAGGCGGCATCCGTGCGGCCGTCCACCGCGGCGCGAATGCGGTCGCACATCTCGGCGGCCGGCACCAGCGCCTTGCCGGGGCGGTGGCCGCAGCGCTTGGCCGAGACCTGGTCCTCGAGGTGCAACGCGGCTGCGCCGGCGCGGATCATTTCCTTCACCGTGCGCGCGATGTTGAAGGCGGCGCCCCAGCCGGTGTCGGCGTCCACCAGCAGCGGCAGGTCCGTGGCCCCGGTGATACGCCGGATGTCCTCGCAGACGTCGTTGAGGCTGGTCATGCCGAGATCCGGGAGGCCGAAGGAGGCGTTCGCCACCCCGGCCCCCGACAGGTATAGAGCGCGGAAGCCGGCGCGTTCGGCCAGCAGCGCGGAGTAGGCATTCACGGTCCCGACCACCTGCAGGGGGCGTTCGGCCTCGAGGGCGGCGCGAAAGCGTGCGCCGGCGGACTGGATCTCAGGCATGTCTCACTCCCATGGGGCAGCGCACCATTCTAGCGCATGCGGGGCCCGCTGCCGCGGCCCGGCCGCACTGGGCCTCAGGCGCGCAGGTCGACGAGGGTACGGCCGCGCACTGCGCCGTCGATATAAGCGTCGAACGCGGTGGCAATTTCGCTCAAAGAGACGACATTGTCCGCGATCTGGTGCAAATGTCGCGGTTTCAGGTCGCTTGCCAGCCGCGCCCAGACCTGCAGCCGCAGGTCGCGGGGCGTGGCCACCGAGTTGACGCCGAGGATATTGGCGCCACGCAGGATGAACGGCATCACCGTGGTGTGCAGCTCGTGGCTCTGCGCCAGGCCGATGCTGGCGATCGAGCCCCACCAGTCCATGGTGCGCGTCAGCCAGGCCAGCGTCTCGCCGCCGAGGTTGTCCACGGCGCCGGCCCAGGTCGCTTTCTCCAGCGGCCGCGTGCCCATCTCGAACTCGCCCCGCACCAGCACCTCGGCGGCGCCGAGCTCGCGCAGGTAGTCGGCCGACGCGGCCTTGCCGGTCAGGGCCGTGACCGCATAGCCCCGCCCCGCCAGCATGTCCAGCGCCAGGCTGCCCACCCCGCCGGTAGCGCCGGTGACGATCACCGGGCCCTTGTCCGGCGCCAGGCCGTTGTGCTCGAGGCGATGGATCGCCAGGCCGGCGGTGAAGCCCGCGGTGCCGAGCTGCATGGCGGCGCGGGTGTCGAGGCCGTCCGGCACCGGGATCACCCAGTCGCCGCGCACCCGGGAATACTCAGCGTAGCCGCCGTCATGCTCTTCGCTCAGCCCGCAACCCGTGACCAGCACGGCGTCACCCGGCCGATAGCGCGGGTCTTCCGAGCTGACCACCTCGCCCGCCACGTCGATGCCGCCGACCAGGGGGAAGCGGCGCAGGATCCGGCCCTTGCCGGTGGCGGCCAGGGCGTCCTTGTAGTTGATGCTCGACCAGTGGCCGCGTATGACCACGTCGCCGGGCCCGAGATCGTCCAGCGACAGGTCTTCGAGGCGCGCCTCGACACCCTTGCCGGCCTGGTGGATGCGGAAAGCCTTGAAGGTGCTCATGCCTGGTCTCCGTGTTGCAGCCAGTGAGCGAGGCCCTGGGCGTTCAGCGCCAGGTCCATGCGCAGCACTTCCTCGCGGAACTCGGGGTCGGAATCGACGCCGTGCTCGTCCAGGCGCCGGAAGGTCCAGTCGCGCAGGGCGTCGCGGATGGACGCCTCGGGATCGTCGTCGTCGCGCCGGGCCCGCGCGATCTCGACATAGGCCTCGAGGTCGCGGTGCAGCTGCGGCGCCAGCGCGGCGGGGGCCTGCACGCAGCTGAAGTGCGTCAGGAACACCCGCTCCGGCTTGTAGGAGAGGATGCGATGAATGGTGGCGTGAGCCGCCTCCGGGTCGAACTGCACCGGGGTGGTGGTGGGGAAAATGAAGGGCCCGGCGTCGCTGTCGAGCTCGCGATAGGAAATGCCGAAGCAGTCGCCCGTGAACACGCCGCTGGAAGCCGGGTCGACGATGCAGTAATGGTGTCGCGCATGGCCCTCGGTGTGAATGAACTCGACTTCCCGGTCGCCCAGCCTGAGCCGCTCGCCGTCCTCGACGGTACGAATCCGCTCGGGCGGTATGGGCCGAATTTCGCCATACAGCTGCCGGAAAGCGTCCTCGCCATAGACCGCGATCGAGCCCGCAACCAGCTTCGCCGGGTCGGCAAGGTGGCGCGCGCCGCGCGGATGCAATACCGCGGTGGCGTTCGGCAGCGCCGCCATCAGTTCGCCCGCCCCGCCGGCATGATCGAGGTGCACGTGCGTCACCCACACCCAGTCGACCTGCTCGGGCGCAAGGCCTTTCTCCTCCAGCGCGGCGAGCAACAGCGGCACCGAATGCGTGGTGCCCGTATCCACGAATGCGGCGCGATCGCCCTGCACGACGAGATGGCTGGCATCCAGGCCCGGGCGCACGTATTCCGTGTCGATGGCCGTGATCCCGGCGTCGAAATCAATCAGGATGGGTTTCTGCACTTCCTCACTCCCCTGCGGCTGGGCTGCCGGCTGGACCGCCGTTTGACCCCCGATTGTGTCGCTTCCGGCCGCCGCGAGCAAAAAGCGCATGGCGGCTGAGCTCGTCCTGGTGCTCGGCGACCAGCTGGATCCGCGCAGCGCGGCGCTCGTCGCCGCAGCGCGCGACGACGCCGTGGTGGTGATGATCGAGTCCTCGGGCGAGGCCACCCACGCGTGGAGCCACAAGCAGCGCATCGCCCTGTTTCTCGCCGCCATGCGCCATCACGCAGCAGAGCTGCGCAGGGCGGGCTGGACGGTCGATTACCAGGCGCTCGAGGCCGGGCACGACTCGCTTGGCGCCGGCCTTGCCGAAGCGATCCGGCGCCATCGCCCCGCGCGGGTGCGCATGGTCGAGGCTGGCGAGTGGCGTGTGCAGGCCATGGTTGAATCCGCCTGCGCCGACGCCGGCGTCGCCCTGCAGGTGCATGACGACACGCATTTCTATTGCGGCCGAGAAGATTTCGCGCGCTGGGCCCGGGGCAGGAAGCAGCTCGTGATGGAGTTTTTCTATCGCGACATGCGTAAGCGATTTGATGTGCTGATGGAGGAAGGCAAGCCCGCCGGCGGCGAGTGGAACTTCGACCGCGCCAATCGCGGCAGCTTCGGCCGCCAGGGGCCGGGGACGATCCCGGCGCCGCGCCGCTTCGCCCCCGACGCTATCACCCGCGAGGTACTGGCCGAGGTCGCGGCGCGCTTTCCCGCTCACCCGGGCAGCCTGGAGGGCTTCGGCTGGCCGGTCACCCCGGCGGAGGCTGAAGCCGCGCTGGAGGACTTCGTGGCACGGCGGCTGCCACTGTTCGGCCGCTATCAGGACGCCATGTGGCAGGGCGAGCCATGGCTGTACCACGCCCACCTCGCGGCCGCCCTGAACCTCAAGCTGCTCGACCCGCGCCGCGCCGTGGACGCAGCGGTCGCGGCCTGGCGCTCAGGGCAGGCCCCGCTGGAGGCCGCGGAAGGATTCGTGCGCCAGGTGCTGGGCTGGCGCGAGTTCATCCGCGGCGTGTACTGGCGGGAGATGCCCGGCTACGCCGGGCGCAACCACTTCGGCCACGACCGGCCGCTGCCGGGATTCTTCTGGGACGCCGGCACGGAGCTGAACTGCCTCAAGCAATGCTTCGACGACACGCTGGCGAACGGTTACGCCCACCACATCCAGCGCCTCATGGTGATCGGCAACTTCGCCTTGCTCGCCGGCCTCGACCCGCGCGCCGTGTGCGACTGGTTCCTCGGCATCTACGTCGACGCGGTGGAGTGGGTCGAGCTGCCCAACACGCTCGGCATGGCGCTGCATGCCGACGGCGGCATCGTCGGCACCAAGCCCTATGTCGCCAGCGGCGCTTACATCAAGCGCATGAGCAACTACTGCGCCGGCTGCCGCTACGACCCGGGCCAGCGCAGCGGCGCGGACGCCTGCCCCTTCACGCTGCTGTACTGGGATTTCCTCGCGCGCCACCGCGAGCAACTGGCCGCCAACCCGCGCATGGGGCTGGCGGTGAAGAACCTGGAGCGGATCGGGGAGGACGAGCTGGCCCGGGTCAGGGCCGCAGCGACGGCTTTCCTGGCGACGCTCGAAGCGTGTTGACCTGCCGGGACCCGCCGGCACGGGTCCGGCAGTCCCGGTTACTTCTTCGGCGTCGTCAGCCCGCGCATCGCCGCGTAATAGGCGGCGAGGTCGGCAATGTCGTCGTCCGACAGGCCGGCCGCCATCGGCGCCATGAGCGCGTTGTTGCGCTCGCCGCTGCGGTACTGCCTCAGCGCGTGCTCCAGGTAGTCCGCGTACTGTCCCGCCAGCACCGGGAAGTTCGGTGCCGTGCCACGACCGTCATCGCCGTGGCAGGCCACGCAGGTGGCCGACTTGGCCTTGCCCAGCTCGGGGTTGCCGGCCTCTGCACTGCTGGCAACCAGCGCACCCGCCGCCAGCAGGGCGACCGGGAAAACCTTGTGCCACATGCTCATTCCCCCTGCTCCTCGAACCACTTGGCGATGGCCTGCATCTCTTCCTCGCTCAGCGTCACCGCGTTGGCGTGCATGGTGGAATGGGGCCGCTCGCCGTTGGCGTAGGCGCGCAGCGCGTCCACGATGTACTGCGCGTGCTGCCCGCCCAGCTTCGGCACGTGGTAGGTCGGGTAGGCGTTCTTGTAGCCCTTGATGGCATGACAGCCGAGGCAGGTCTCGACCGCTGCCGGTCGCTCCCCGGCAAGCGTCGTGCCCGAGGCCAGCAGGCCGGCCAGGGCCAGTCCGATCGTTACGGCGCGCGGTCGCATCGGCAAGCATCCTCCAGGTGAACGCGGTGGCGTCGAATCGCGGCGGTATGGTAATCAGGGAAAACCGAAAAAGCCAATCAACCGACGGCCAAGGAGAACGCCATGCTGCGCCTCAAACCCGCCTTCCTCATCGCCGCACTCGCCGGGCTGCTCGTCGTCGCTCCCGCCACCACCGCCGCCACACCCGACAGTCCGACGGTCAGCGCGACCGGCACCGGATACGCTGAAGTAGCCCCCGACATCGCCGTGCTGCGTTTTGGCGTGACGTCGCGGCAGCCGAACGTGGCCGCCGCACGCGACGAGGTGGCCGCCGGCGTCGGCCGGCTGCTCGAGCTCGCACGCAGCTTCGGCATCGCGGACGAGCACATCTCCACCGCGGCCCTCAACGTGCGGCCGGACACGTCCTGGAACCCGGAGACGCGCACCCAGGAACACCGCGGCTTCATCGTCAGCCGCCAGCTCAGCTTCAAGCTGACGGACATCTCCCGGCTGGGCGAGCTGACGGAGCGCGCGCTCGGCCTCGGGGTGACGGAAGCCTCGCCTGCGGCGTTCGATACTTCGCGGCGCGAGGCGCTGGAGGCCGAAGCGCTGGCAGCCGCCGCGCGGGACGCGCGCGCCCGCGCCACCACGATCGCGACCGCGCTCGATGCCAAGGTCGGCAAGCCGCTGAGCCTCAGCGCGGTGGGCGGTTTTGCACCGCCCCAGCCCATGCTGCGCGCCACGATGGCGGAAGCCGACGGCATGGGCGGTGCGGAGACCTACGAGCCCGGGCTGATCCGCGTCGAAGCCGGGGTCAACGCCACCTTCGAGCTGGAGGACTAGGGCAGCGGGCTGTCAGGGGCGCTGGAGGGTGACGAAGCGGCTCGGGTGCACGTTGAGGGGGTTGTCCTCGATGCCCTGCACCCAGGGCTTGACCAGTTTCTTGCTGACGTAGAAGTACAGCGGCATCAGCGGCGCCGCCTCGATGAGGCGCGCCTCCGCCGCAGCCAGCAGGCGCATGCGCGTCGCGGCATCGCCCGCGGCAGCGGCCTCGCGCAGCAGGCGGTCGTATTCCGGGTCCGACCAGCCGGTGCCGTTGACCTGGCTGTCCGCGGCAAGGATGCCGAGGAAACTGTCGGGCTGGGCGAAATCGGCGATCCAGCTGCCGCGATAGACCTGGGTCACGTCGCCGGCACGGACGTTGCCCAGCAGGACGCGAAACTCCTCGCGCACCAGGTCGGTCTCGATCCCGAGTCCCTCGCGCCAGAAGGCGCCCACCGCAACCGCCACGCGGTCGTGCAACTCGCCGCTGTTGTAACGGATCTCGAGGCGCAGCGGGGTTTCCGCGTCATAACCCGCTTCTGCCAGCAACGCCCGGGCGCGCTCCAGGCGCACGCTGCGCCGCTGCTCGCACAGCGCATCACGCGGCGGCGCGTAGCCCGGCAGGCCCGGCGGCACGAGGTTGCACGCCGGCAGCTCGCCGGCGCCGACCACGCGCCCGGCGATGAGCTCGCGATCCACCGCCAGCGACAGGGCCCGGCGCACGCGGGCGTCGTCCAGCGGCGGCCGTCGCGTGTTGAAGCCGTAGAAATAGACCGCGAGGTACGGGCTGATGCGCAGCTCCTCCGGGACATGCTCCTGCAGCCATGGCACGCGGGATACCGGCACGGTGTAGGTCATGTCGAGCTCGTCGGCGCGGTAGCGCGACAGCTCGCTGGCCTGGTCCGGCAGCGACAGGTAGCGCACCTGGTCCAGCGACACGTTGTCCGCGTCGCGGTAGGCGGGATTTCGCAACAGCACCAGGTGTGAGCCGGGCACGCGCTCGCCGAGGCGGAAGGCGCCGCTGGAGACCTTGCCGCCAGGCGCCAGGTCGTCGCGCCGCGGACTGGCTGCAGGATGGGCGAGCAGTTCGTCCAGCCACGGCGTGGGCCGTTCCAGGACGATGCGCAGGGTGTGCTCGTCCTCCGCCCGCACCGCCGGCCCGTCCGCGCCGCCGCTCATGCCGGCGATGGCGCTGAACAGCTCTCGATGCGGCGAGGCGACGGCGGCCGTCGCCATCTGCCGAAAGGCGAGCACGAAATCCCCGGCCCGCACCGGGCGGCCGTCCGACCAGCGCGCCGCCGGGTCGAGCTCGAACACCCATTCCAGTCCGTCTGCGGAAACTTGCCAGCTGCGCGCGGCACCTGGGATGACCCGGCCGGCGGCGTCCAGCGCCGTCAGGCCTTCGTGCAGGTCGCGCAGTACGTTGAGCGCCGGCTCGCTGCGTGCCTGCAAGGGATCGAGTGACTCCGGATCGGCGCTGTTGCCCCGCACGAACTCGACCACGTCGACGGCATCTCCCCCGGTCTCGGGCTCGGGCGCGCACGCCGCCACCAGGGCCAGGGCGAGAAGCAGTACCGGGATGCCGCGACGACGCCCGGATCGGGCCGGCTTCATTTCAGTATCCTCGCTGCGCCACATCGATGGAGATGTTGCGCGTATAGGTGCGATTCAGCACGTTGGACTCGTAGCCGCGCACCCAGGGCTTCACCAGGTGCCGGCTGACCGGGTGGTACAGCGGCAGGATGGGAACGAACTCGAGCATGCGCCGCTCTGCCGCCTCGAGCATGACGCGCCGCGCGGCGGGGTCCTGTTCCAGTGCGGCCTGCTGCAGCAGGCGCTCGTACTCGGGATCGTCGTAGCCGGTGTCACTCACGGCGCCAGTGGTCTTCAGGATCTCGAGGAAGTTGGAGGCGTCGTTGTAGTCGCCGCGCCAGGACAGGCGCAGCACCTGCCACTGGTCCGGGTCCTTGCGGCGCGACAACATGACGCGGAACTCCTCGTTGTGCAGCGTGCTTTCGACGCCGAGATGCTCGCGCCACATCGAAGTCACGGCGACGGCGATGCGGCGCAGGTTCTCGTCGGTGTTGTAGTGCACCGTGAGGCGCAGCGGGTTGTCGGGGCCGTAACCGGCCTCCTGCAGCAAGGCGCGCGCGGCGGCGATGCGCTCATCCATCGGCAGCGCGCGCCAGGCGAAAGACTGGGCGTTGTAATCCAGCACGCCCGGCGGCACCAGGCCATAAGCCGGCCGGTCGCCGTAGCCCACCACGGACGCGGCGACGCGCTCGCGGTCGACGGCCATGGCGAGCGCGCGGCGCACGCGCAGGTCGTCGGTGGGCGGCCGCAGGGTATTGAACAGCCAGTACTGCGTGCTCAGCGCCGGCGCCACCTTGAGCTCGTCGCCGAGGTTCTCGCGCAGCCACGCGTAGCGCGCGATGGGAATCTGCACCGTGTAGTCGAGCGCGTCGGTGCGATAGTGATTCAGCTCCGCCTCGGGCAGGTCGAAGGCATAGAACCGCACCACGTCCACCTGCGGCCGCTCGCGGAAGAACTCGTTGCGTACCAGTTGCACATAGCTCTGCGGCTCCCACAGGTCGAGCCGGTAGGCGCCGTTCGAGACCATGCGGCCGGGCCGCGCGAAGCCATTGCCGTGCGCCGCGAGACTCGGGCGATGCACCGGGAAGGTGACGGGATGCGTCAGCAGGCCGAGCAGGTAGGGCGTGGGTCGGGTGAGGCGCAAGGCCAGGCGGTAATCGTCCAGCGCGGTGATGCCGAGAGCATCCGGTTGCGCCTCGCCCGCCGTGATCTCGCTGGCGTTCTCGATCATCCGCAACAGCCCGGCCTCGGTGCTCGCCGTGGCCGGGTCCACGGCGCGCCGGAAGCCGGCGACGAAGTCCGCCGCGGTGACCGGGTCGCCGTTGGACCAGCGTCCGTCGGGCCGGAGCGTGAAGCGCCATTCCAGCCCGTCGCTGCTCACCTCCCAGGAAGACGCCGCGCCGGGGACCAGTTCGCCCGCACTGGTCTCCGCCACCAGGCCTTCGTAAAGATCGCGGATGACGTCCCTGCTGTTCTCGTCCTGGGCGCGTTGCGGGTCCAGCGTCGCCGGCTCCGGGCCATTGCCGCGACGGAACACCACGGGCGCCACCGCGTCGGCGTCCCGGGCTGCGGGCGCGGGCGCCCGGTCGCAGCCCGCCAGCGACAGCCCCAGCAGCCCGGCCAGCCCCAACACCTTTAGCACTGCCAGCCCCAGTGCCGGCGCGCGTCTCACGCGACCTCCCCGTCGGGCGCCTGGCACCTTTTCAAGTGGACCATGAGCAGCGATACGGCCGCCGGCGTCACCCCGGCAAGGCGCGCCGCCTGGCCCAACGTCGCCGGGCGGGCCTCGGCCAGCTTCTGCCGCACCTCGTGAGACAGCCCGCGCACCGCGCCGTAATCGAGATCCTCGGGCAGCGGCGCCGTCTCGTGCCGGCGCTGGCGCTCGATTTCCTGCTGCTGGCGCCGGATGTAGCCATCGTAGTGGGTGCGGACCTCGATCTGCTGCGCCACCTCAGGCGCCACGCCCGGGCCGGCGATACAGCCCAGCGCGAGCAGGTCGCGATACGCGACCTCCGGCCGGCGCAGCAGCTCCAGCGCGGTGCTCTCCCGCGTCGGCGCGCCGCCGGGGAAGGCCGCGGCGCGCTCCGGGTCGAGCGCTTCCGGCCTCACCCGGGTCCGGGTGAGGCGTTCGGTCTCCGCCGCCACCGCGGCCTGCTTCTGCTCGAACGCGGTCCAGCGCGTGTCGTCCACCAGTCCCAGCTCGCGCCCCTGCGGCGTCAGGCGCTCGTCGGCATTGTCCTCCCGCAGCAGGAGGCGGTACTCGGCGCGGCTGGTGAACATGCGGTAGGGCTCGGTGGTGCCGCGCGTCACCAGGTCGTCGACGAGTACGCCGATGTAGGCCTCGTGGCGGCCCGGCACCCATGGCCCCTGGTCGCGCAGGGCACGCACCGCATTGATGCCGGCGAGCAAGCCCTGGGCCGCGGCTTCCTCGTAACCGGTCGTGCCGTTGATCTGCCCGGCGAAGAACAGGCCGCGGAAATGCCGTGTCTCGAGGCTGGGGCGCAGGTCGCGCGGGTCGAAGTAGTCGTACTCGATGGCGTAACCGGGCCGCGTCATGTGCGCGCGCTCGAAGCCGGGGATGCTGCGCACGAGGTCGTACTGCACGTCGAAAGGCAGGCTGGTGGAAATCCCGTTCGGATAGACCTCGCGACTGTCCAGGCCTTCCGGCTCGACGAACACCTGGTGCGATGGCTTGTCGGCAAAGCGCGTGATCTTGTCCTCGACGGAGGGGCAGTAACGCGGGCCGATCCCCTCGATGGTGCCGCTGTACATGGGCGAGCGATGCAGCGCCGCGCGGATGATGTCGTGCGTGCGCTCGGTCGTGTGGGTGATCCAGCACGGCAGCTGGCGCGGATGGTCCTCGCGCCGGCCGAGGAAGCTGAACACGGGCCGCGGCTCGTCGCCCGGTTGCGCGCGCATGGCGTCGTAGTCCAGGCTGCGGGCGTCCAGCCGCGGCGGCGTGCCGGTCTTCAGCCGACCCACCCGCAGGGGCAGCTCCCGCAGGCGCGCAGCGAGCCGGTTGGACGGCGCATCCCCGGCACGCCCGCCGGCATGCTGCGCCTCGCCGACGTGGATGCGGCCGCCGAGAAAGGTGCCCACGGTCAGCACCACGGCGCGCGCGCGGAACGCCAGTCCCATCTCGGTCACCACGCCGGCCACGCGCTCGCCCTCGATCACCAGGTCCGCCGCGCCCTGCTGGAACAGCAGCAGGTTCGGCTGCGCCTCCACCATGCGGCGGATCGCGGCGCGGTACAGCGCGCGGTCGGCTTGCGCCCGCGTAGCACGCACCGCCGGACCCTTGCGCGCATTGAGGGTGCGGAAATGAATGCCGGCCAAATCCGCGCCGCGCGCCATCGCCCCGCCGAGCGCGTCGATCTCGCGCGCCAGGTGTCCCTTGCCGATCCCGCCGATGGCCGGGTTGCAGCTCATCTGGCCGATGGTCTCGATGTTGTGCGTCAACAGCAGGGTGCGCGCGCCCATGCGGGCGGACGCGAGCGCCGCCTCGGTGCCGGCATGGCCGCCGCCGATGACGATGACGTCGAAATCCTCCGGGTGCTGCAATGCGGTGTTCCTGGCGTGGCCTGCGCGGTTTCCGGGCGCCAATGATACCCGCGTGCCGCACGCACAGCAGCGCCGCCAGAAAAGTATGGCCGCGTATCTGAGAATGCGGTCACAGACGGCGCGGGCGCCGGAAGTCATTCTGCAGGACCCCGGGCCGCCTGACTGGCCCGGCAGAACCCAGGGAGACGACGCTTGGGCCGAACGGCTGGAGTGGAGCACGCCGCGCAGGGCCGCGCGCACATGGACGCGCGCATGGCCGTGCGGCTGCGTCGCTTCTACATGGCGCTGGCCTCTTACGCCTTGTGGACGGTCATCGCGCTGATCGGCTGGGCCGGCGGCCTGATCGCCATGCCCGTCTGGCTGATGCTCGCCATGCTCTCCGGCGTGATGCTTTCCAACGCCTGGTTCTGGTACATGCTGCGCTCGGGCCGCAGCCTGAGCTATGCCGATCCCTCCATGACCAAGGCCCAGGTGACGCTGGGACTGTTCTGGATCCTGGTGGTCATCGGGGCCTCGCACGTCGACCGCAGCCTGATGATGGTCGTCTACATCGTCATCATGCTGTTCGGGATATTCCGCCTGGACCGGGACGACTTCCTCAAGCTGACTGCACTGGCCCTCGCGGGTTACGTCGTGGTGGTGGCCGCCGACGTGGTGATCCGCGACGTGCCCATCGACCTTTTCACCGAGGGCGTGCGCTTCCTGGTGCTGGCGTCCTGCCTGCTGTGGTGCACTTTCTTCGGCTCGCACGTCGCGCAGCTGCGCGCCGCCCTGCGCCGGCAGAACGAAGCGCTGCAGGAGCACGTCAAGGACGCCCAGCGCATCGCCGACCGCGACCACCTCACCTCGGCCTACAACCGCCGCTATATCATGAAGGCGCTGGAGGCGGAGCGCGCGCGCTCGGAACGCCGCCACGCGCCCTTCTCGATCATCATCTTCGACCTCGATCACTTCAAGAGCATCAACGACCAGCACGGTCACGTCACCGGCGATCGCGTGCTCACACGCTTCGCGCAGGTGGCGCGGCGCGAGTTGCGCGCGGTCGACGTCATCTCGCCCGGGCGACGGCGCCATGCCTTCGGTCGCTTCGGCGGCGAGGAATTCATCGCCCTGCTGCCGGAAACCGGGCTGGAGGGGGCACGCCACTGTGCCGAGCGCATGCAGGAAGTGATGGCGCAGGAACGCTTCGAGAACGGCATCACGGTGACCTTCTCGGCCGGCATCGCCGTGTACCGCTATGGCGAGACCATCGAGCAGACGCTCAGTCGCGCCGACGACGCCTTGTACCGGGCCAAGCATGCCGGGCGCAACCGCGTCTTCGAGGAGAAGCCCACCTCCAAGCCGGGCAAGGTCGTCCGCCTCGTCCAGCGCGATTGAGACTCGCCAGCCGGGCGAAGCGCGAACGGCTCACTTGCCGATACAGAACTCGCTGAAGATCCGCCCCAGCAGGTCTTCGGTCGTTACGCGGCCGGTGATCTCTCCGAGCGCATCCTGCGCCTGGCGCAGCTCCTCCGCTGCCAGCTCCGGTGCGTGTGCCGCGCGCGACAATGCGACTGCCCGCGTTGTCGCCGCTGTCGCCCGGTCCAGCGCTGCGAGATGCCGCCGTCGCGCCGCGAAACTGCCGCCCTCGCCGGCGCCGTGACCGGCGAACACCCGGAGACGTTCCCGCAGCAGGTCGATGCCCTCCCCGGTCAGTGCCGAGAGCCGCAGGCATTCCGCGCCGTCGGCCGCTGTCTCGGGCCCGGCCGGCAGGCCCAGCAGGTCGGTCTTGTTGCGCACCCTGAGCACCGGGATGCCTGCAGGCAATCCGCCAGGGCTGCTATCGGCTGCAGCCGCGCCGCCGTCTTCCACCAGTAGCACCAGGTCGGCCCGCGCCATGGCTTCGCGCGCCCGGCGGATGCCTTCCTGCTCGACACGGTCTGCCGCTTCGCGCAGGCCCGCCGTGTCGACGACCCGCACCGGCATGCCGTCGATGAGAATGTCCTCCCGCACCAGGTCGCGTGTCGTGCCCGGCAGCTCGGTCACGATCGCGGCCTCGTAGCCCGCCAGGCGATTCAGCAGGCTCGACTTGCCGGCATTGGGCGGGCCGGCGATCACCAGCGTCAGGCCGTCACGCAGCACGCGTCCGCGGTCGGCCGCCTGGCGGACTGCGGCCAGGTCGCGCAGCAGGCTGTCCAGCAGCCCGGCCAGTTCGGGGTCGTCCACGTCGTCCACGCCTTCTTCCGGGAAATCCAGCCCGGCCTCGAGTCGGACGCGCAGCTGCGTCAACTGCTCGACCAGCGCTGTCACGCGGCCGGAGAATTCTCCTTCCAGCGAGCGCAACGCTGCGCGCGCGGCCTCGGCCGAGGCGCTGGCGATGAGATCCGCGATCGCCTCGGCCTGCGCCAGGTCGAGCCGGCCGTTGAGGAAGGCGCGTCGCGTGAACTCGCCCGGGCCGGCTTCGCGGGCGCCCAGCGCCACGAGGCCGCGCACCAGCAAGGTGGCAACGACCGGGCTGCCGTGCAGCTGAAACTCCACCGTGTCTTCACCGGTGAAGGAGCGCGGACCGGGAAACACCAGCACCAGGGCGCGGTCGAGCGGCTCGCCCTCGATCCTCAACTCGCGCAGCGCGGCGCGGCGCGCCGGCGGCAGGTCAGCGGTGACCTGTGCTGCGAGTGCCAGCGCCCGGTCCCCGGAGAGCCGCACGATGCACACGCCGCCGCGCCCGGGCGGCGTGACAGCCGCCACGATGGTGTCGCCTGCGGCCAGGACGCTCACGCCACCGGCCTTCGGGCCGGGGGCGACGACGCTATGCGCCGCCCGCCTCGACGACCTTGTTGATGCGCCACTGCTGCAGGATGGCAAGCAGGTTGTTGACGAACCAGTACAGCACCAGTCCCGCCGGGAAGAAGGCGAAGAACACCGTGAAGATCACCGGCAGCAGCTGCATGATCTTCGCCTGCACCGGATCCGGCGGCGCCGGGTTCAGCTTCTGCTGGAACCACATGGTGACGCCCATCAACAACGGCAGGATGAAGTAGGGATCGCGCGAGGACAGGTCCTGGATCCACAGCGCGAACGGCGCCTGGCGCATCTCCACGCTCTCCAGCAGCACCCAGTACAGCGCCAGGAACACCGGCATCTGCACCAGGATCGGCAGGCAGCCTGCAGCCGGGTTGACCTTCTCCTTCTTGTACAGCTCCATCATTGCCTGCGACAGCTTCTGGCGGTCGTCGGCGTAGCGTTCCTGCAGGGCTTTCATGCGCGGCTGCAACTTGCGCATCTTGGCCATCGAGCGGCCGCTGGTCTCCGACAGCTTGTAGAACACCGCCTTGATCAGCACCGTCATGATGATGATGGCCCAGCCCCAGTTGCCGACCAGGGCGTAAATCTTCGACAGCAGCCAGAACAGCGGCTGCGAAATGACGGTCAGCCAGCCGTAATCCACGGTCAGGCGCAGCTTCGGCGCCGTCGCCTCGAGCTGGTCCTGCAGCTTGGGGCCGACGAAATACTGGTCGGTGAACACCGTCGCCTGCCCGGGAGCCACGGCCTGCGGCATCCCCACCGCCGTGACGGTGTAGAGGCCCTCCGGGGTCGAATTGGCGCTGAATTGCGCGCGCCCGCCCGGCACGGCCGCGGTAAGGAAGTGATGCTGGATGGAGGCCACCCAGCCGCCCTCGGTGGTGTACTCGATGCCGCTCTTGGCGAGATCGCCGACGTCCAGCTTTTCGTACTTCTCGCCGTTGAAAGTGACGGGCCCGCGAAAGGAATAGCTCTCGACATCGGTCAGGCTGCGCCCCGGCGGATCATGCAGGCGCCGGATCTGCAGGTAGCTGGCCCCGTTCCAGTCGGTCTCGCCCTCGTTCTGCAGGCGCTGCTCCAGGCCGACAGCGTAGCTGCCACGCTCAAAGCGCCAGGTCTTGGTGACTACGACACCGTCTTCGAGGGTCGCGGTGAGCGGGACTTCGAGCACGTCCTGGCCCGGCTCCAGGCGGAACTCCATGCGCGGTGCGCTGAACAGGGTGTCGGACCGAGTCGACGCGCCGGGGGGGCGTGCGGTCAAGCCGGAGCGGAACACGTAGAGACCGTCGGCGGTCGGGTCGAGCAACTGCACGGGCACGTCGGGCGCGTTCTTGTGCACCGGGTACTCGGGCAGCACGGCCTTCACGAGGTCGCCGCCGCGCGGACTGATCTCCAGGTCCAGCACGTCAGTGATGACGCGGATGCGTTGCTCCGATGCCGGGGCGGTCTGGGTCGCGCCGGGCACTTCACGCGCCTCGGCGCCGCCCGGGGCAGCGGGCGGCGGCGGCACATCGCCGGCGCCGGCACCTTCGGGCAGGGCCGGGGCGGCGGCGCCCTCATCGAAACCCGGCGCCTGCAGGGCCTCGGCGCTATTCGTGGCGGCCGGCGGCGGTGGCGGACGCTGGTCCTGCAGGAAGGCGGTGTAGTTCAACCACACCATCATCGCCAGGGCGATCCAGAGAAATACTCGCTGGTTATCCATGAGCTTGCGGGGTTCCTCAGGCGGTGGGCTGACGCGGCGGCACGGGATCGTGGCCGGCGTCGCCCCAGGGATGGCAGCGGCCGATGCGGCGCAGCGCCAGCCAAGATCCACGCGCGAGCCCGTGGGTGCGTAGCGCCTCGATGGCGTACTCGGAGCAGGTGGGATGGAAACGGCAGTTGTTACCCAGCAAGGGGCTCAACAACCACTGGTAACCGCGGATCAGGAAGATCGCGATGCTGCGCATGTACGTGCCGTCCGTTCCAACAAGGCTTCGATGCTCGCCGTGAGCTCTCGATTGTCGCATGCCGCGGCGCCCGGCCGTGCCATCACGACGATGTCCACCACCGGCAGGTCCGGCCGACGGCGGAAGCATTCTCTCACGACACGCTTGATACGGTTGCGCTGCACGGCGCGACGCGAGACCTTGCGCGAAATTGCCAGGCCGAGCCGGGCCGCAGGGCCGGGGCCGGGCGCGAAAACGAGAGAAAAATAGCGGTCCCCATGGCGGCGTCCGGTCCTGAACACCCTGCCGAATTCGGGCGGGGACAGCAGGCGCTGCGAGCGCGCGAACCGGTGCGGGTGTTGCCCGGCCGCGTGTTCGCCGCCTGCAGACGGGCCGTCGGCCCGCAGCTCAGACAGCGAGTCGGGCGCGGCCCTTGGCGCGCCGGCGCGAGAGTACCTGCCGACCGTTCTTGGTGGCCATGCGGGCACGGAACCCGTGCGTGCGCTTCCGGCGCAGGTTGCTCGGTTGATAAGTGCGTTTCATCGTACTGATTCCGTCCGAGAAGTAGCGGTGACCGGCCCGGTTGGGACCTGCCAAAAAGACGCGGAAGCGTACTTGCAGGGCGTTGCGCTGTCAACTGAGCGCCACCGCGCCGCCGCCCGTTCGCAGCCTGTGGATAACCCGGGCGCGGCAAGATAGACTGCGGCTCTCTCCGGCAACCCCGTTAACGCGAAGCACAGGACGCAAAGTGGCGGCCGCCTGGCACCAATGTCTCAACAGGCTCAGGAACGAACTGTCCCCGGACCAGTTCAACACCTATGTCGCACCTTTGCAGGCGATCAGCGAGGGGAATTCCCTGCGCCTCCTGGCGCCCAACCCTTACGTGGTGACCTGGCTGCGGCAGCACTGCCTGCAACGCATCCGGGAACTCGCGCACGAACCCGGTGACGATGGCCGGTCGCTGGACGTGACCATCGACGTGGGCACGCGCATGGCGGCCGCGAACGTCGAGATCGTGTCCGGAGGCGCCACTGCGCCCGTGCCGGCCGCCCCACCGCGCAGCGAGTTTCTCAGCGGCGCGCGCCTGAATCCCGACTTCACTTTCGACAGCTTCGTCGAGGGCAAAAGCAACCAACTGGCGCGGGCGGGCGCCTTCCAGGTGGCCGAGAACCCCGGCGGCTCGTACAACCCCTTGTTCCTGTACGGCGGGGTCGGTCTCGGCAAGACGCATCTCATGCACGCCATCGGCAACCGCATCCTGGACCGCAACCCGCACGCACGGGTGGCCTATGTCCATTCGGAGCGCTTCGTCAGCGACATGGTGCGCGCGCTGCAGAACAATCGCATCGACGAGTTCAAGCGCAGCTACCGCTCGCTGAATGCCCTGCTCATCGACGACATCCAGTTTTTCGCCGGGAAGGATCGATCGCAGGAAGAATTCTTCCACACTTTCAATGCCTTGTTCGAGGAACGCCAGCAGATCGTGCTGTCCTGCGACCGTTATCCGAAAGAAGTGGACGGTCTCGAGGACCGCCTCAAGACGCGCTTCGGCTGGGGGCTGACGGTGGCCATAGAGGCGCCGGAACTCGAGACCAGCGTGGCCATCCTGATGAAGAAAGCCAGCCAGGAAGGCGTGACACTGCCCTCGGAAGTGGCCTTCCTCATCGCCAAGCGCATCCGTTCCAATGTCCGGGAGCTCGAGGGCGCACTGCGCCGGGTGATTGCAACCTCCCGTTTTCTCGATCGCGAAATCACCATGGATTTCGCCAAGAAAGCGCTCGGCGACCTGCTGTCGCTGCAGGACCGCCTGGTCACGATCGAGAACATACAGAAGACCGTGGCGCAGTATTACAAGATCCGCGTCGCGGACCTGATGTCGAAACGGCGCAACCGTGCCGTGGCCAGGCCGCGGCAGATCGCGATGTCACTGGCGAAAGAGCTGACGGAAAGAAGTTACCCGGAAATCGGCGATGCTTTCGGTGGCAAGGACCACACCACGGTGCTGCACGCCTGCAAGCGGATCAAGGAACTGCGGGAGAGCGACACGCGGGTGCGGGAAGATTACGCAAACCTGTTGAGAACCCTCACGGCTTGATGTGCACAAGCTGTGGATAACTTGAAGGGGAAAAAGCATCCACAGGCCGTCCACAGGCTGTCATCCCGACCACAGCCGTTTGCCCACAAGGTTTGAAGTGTTTTAAGTAATTGTTTTTATTATATTTTTTGGCGTACTCCCGGAATCCGTCCGGACTAATAACAGTAATAACAGTCTTTATCTAAATACCTTAATACTATTAGTGAACAGGTGAACCGATGAAGTTCAGCGCACCCAGAGAGACCCTGCTCGAACCCCTCCAGGCCGTCATTGGTGTTGTCGAGCGCCGCCAGACGATGCCGGTGCTGGCGAACGTCCTCTTGACCGCCAGTGAAGGGGAAGGGTTGTCGGTCACAGCGACTGACCTCGAGGTAGAGCTGGTCGCCCGGGTGGACGTCGCAGTGGACAAGGGTGGCGAGATCACGGTGCCCGGACGCAAGTTGCTGGATATCTGTCGCGCGCTGCCGGAAGGCGCCGCGGTCAGTTTCAGCCTGTCAGGGGAAAAAGTGACGGTCCGATCCGGCCGCAGTCGCTTCACGCTGTCGACCCTGCCCGCCGGGGATTTTCCCGTGGTGGAGGACATCAAGGCCCAGCAGAAGCTGGCCCTGCCGCAGGAACTGTTGCACCGGCTGATCGAGAAGACCCAGTTTTCCATGGCCAACCAGGACGTCCGTTACTACCTGAACGGCATGCTGCTGGAAGTCGCCGGTGCGATCGTGCGCAGTGTGGCGACGGACGGGCACCGCCTGGCATTGTGTGAGCTGACGGTGGAGGGACTGGACTCGACGCCGCAGCAGGTGATCTTGCCGCGCAAGGGCGTGCTGGAGTTGCAAAGACTCATGGGTGGCGAGGGGGCCTGTAGCCTGGAGATCGGGAGCAATCACCTGCGTGTCGCGCTGCCCGGCATCCAGCTCACGTCGAAACTCATCGACGGCCGTTTCCCGGACTACGAGCGTGTCATTCCGAAAGAGAGCGATGCACCCATGCTCGCGGACCGGGTGCAGCTGGCTGAGTGCCTGGGCCGGATCCGGATCCTGGCGAACGAAAAATACAAGGGCGTCAGGGTGGAATTGAAGCCGGGCAGCGTGACCGTGCAGGCACACAACCCGGAGCAGGAAGAAGCCGAGGAAGAGATCGAGGTGCAATACGACGGCGCCGAGATGGAAATCGGTTTCAACGTGGAATACCTGATCGCGGCCTTGCGTGCACTGGACGACGACCAGGTGCGGCTGGAGTTCCGCGATTCTGCGAGCAGTTGCCTGATCCAGGATCCGGAGCGCCGCGACTGCAAGTACGTCGTGATGCCGATGCGGCTATAGGCTTCGCATGGGGCTGAAAAGCCTGAAGATCGGCCAATTCCGGTGTTTTGAAGACGCAGAACTGGAGCCGGTTCCCGGCATCAACCTGGTGACGGGCATGAACGCCTCGGGCAAGACCAGCTTGCTCGAGGCGATTTTCTTGCTGGGGCGAGGCCGGTCGTTTCGCAGCGCCCGGCGCGAGGCGCTGATCAGGGAAGGCGCGAATGCCCTGCAGGCGGTAGGCAGGCTGGCGGACGGCCGGGTGCTGGGCATGGAGGTCAGCCGCGATAATTGGCAGGCACGGGCGGGCGGGGAGCCGGTTTTGCAGCTTTCCCAGCTTTCCGACTGGCTTGCGGTCCAGGTGATGGATCCGGAAGTGCACCGGCTGGTCCAGGAGGGCCCCGGGGAGCGGCGCAGATACCTGGACTGGGCGACGTTTCACGTGAAACCAGGGTTCCTCGAGGCCTGGCGCAATTACCAGCGCGCGCTACGGCAACGCAACTCGGCGCTGAAAGCGGGCCAGCCGGACGCCTCGGTAGAGCTCTGGGAGCGCACCCTGGTCGCTGAAGGTGAGCGGCTCGATCAGTACCGGAGAGAGACCGTTCAGGCGCTCGAGGAACCGGTGCGGCGCGTGGCGGAGACGCTCTTGGGTGTGGAGGTCGGGGTCGAGTATCGGCCGGGTCATCCGCAAGGGCAGGGCCTGGCGGAAGCCCTGGCCTCGCACCGGGCCCGTGACCGCAAGGCTGGCATGACACAGGTCGGACCGCATCGGGCCGACCTTTACCTCAAGCTGGACGACCACAAGGCGCGGGGCTGGGTATCACGCGGGCAACAGAAACTGCTGGCGGCCTCCCTGGTCCTCGGGCAGGCGAGCCTGCTGGCGCCGTTGTGGGGGGATCGCGGGGTGCTGCTTATCGATGATCCGGCGGCAGAACTCGACCGCTCGCGGTGTGAGGCCCTGCTGGGATTGATCGCGCAGAGCCCTTTCCAGGTGTTCGTGACGGCACTGGACGATGCAGCGTTGCCTGGCCTGCGAGCCGACGCAAGGTTTCACGTGGAACAAGGTCGGGTGCGGCGGGTGGTATAATTGCCCGATTTCCCCGGACCAGCGAACACCATGACTGACACCCGTACCTACGACTCCAGAAATATCAAGGTGCTCAAGGGCTTGGACGCTGTGCGCAAGCGTCCGGGCATGTACATCGGTGATACCGATGACGGCACCGGGCTGCACCACATGGTGTTCGAGGTGGTCGATAACTCCATCGACGAGGCCTTGGCGGGTTACTGTTCTACGGTGAAGGTCACCATTCACGCCGACGAGTCAGTGACGGTGTCCGATGACGGCCGCGGGATTCCCGTGGACCTGCATCCCGAAGAAGGACGGTCCGCAGCCGAGGTCATCATGACCGTCCTGCATGCGGGCGGGAAATTCGACGACAACTCCTACAAGGTCTCCGGCGGGCTGCACGGTGTCGGCGTCTCCGTGGTGAACGCCCTGTCCGAGCATCTCGACCTCACGATCTATCGGGACGGCCAGGTCTATCGGCAGGAATACCAGATGGGCCGGCCTCTCTACGACCTCAAGGTCGTGGGCGAGACCGACCAGACCGGCACCATCATCCGCTTCAGGCCGAGCGCGGAAGTGTTCTCGAATATCGACTTTCACTACGACATCCTTGCCAAGCGCCTGCGGGAGTTGTCTTTCCTCAATTCCGGCGTGCGTATCGACCTGCGTGACGAGCGCAATGACGAGCATGACGTGTTCGAGTACGAGGGCGGTATTCGCGCCTTCGTCGAGCACCTCAATCGCAACAAGACGCCCATCCATCCGAACGCCTTTTATTTCCAGAGCGAGCGGGACGGCATCGTGGTCGAAGTCGCGATGCAGTGGAACGACTCCTACCAGGAGAGCATGTTCTGTTTCACCAACAATATTCCCCAGCGCGACGGCGGCACCCACCTGGCCGGTTTCCGCAGCGCCCTGACGCGCACCCTGAACGGCTATATCGAGCGGGAGAACATGGCCCGCAAGGAAAAAGTCAGCACCACGGGCGATGACGCGCGCGAAGGACTGACGGCCGTGTTGTCGGTGAAGGTCCCCGACCCGAAGTTTTCTTCCCAGACCAAGGACAAACTCGTCTCGTCCGAGGTGAAGGGCGTGGTGGAGTCCTTGATGGCGGAAAAGCTGGAGGAGTTCCTGCTGGAGCAGCCGGCCGACGCCAAGGCCATCGTCGGGAAGATCATCGACGCTGCGCGCGCCCGCGAGGCCGCGCGCAAGGCACGCGAGATGACCCGCCGCAAGGGCGCGCTCGACGTGGCCGGGCTGCCGGGGAAGCTGGCCGACTGCCAGGAGAAAGACCCCGCGTTGTCCGAGTTGTTCCTTGTCGAGGGTGACTCGGCAGGCGGCTCCGCCAAGCAGGGACGCGACCGGCGCACCCAGGCCATCCTGCCGCTGAAGGGCAAGATCCTGAACGTGGAAAAGGCACGCTTCGACAAGATGCTGTCGTCCGCTGAGGTCGGCACCCTGATCACCGCCCTGGGCTGCGGTATCGGCCGGGAAGAGTTCAACCCCGACAAGCTGCGTTACCACCGCATCATCATCATGACGGACGCCGACGTCGACGGCTCGCACATCCGCACCCTGCTGCTGACCTTCTTTTACCGGCAGATGCCGGAGCTGATCGAGCGCGGCCACATCTATATCGCCCAGCCGCCGCTGTACAAGATCAAGAAGGGCAAGCAGGAGCATTATGTCAAAGACGATGCAGAGCTGAATGCCTACCTGACCAGCCTGGCGCTGGACGGCGCCGCGCTGTACGTGGCTGCAGAAGCTCCGCCGCTGCAAGGCCCGGGTCTCGAGGCCCTGATGAAGAAATATACCGAGGTGATGGCGATCATCTCCCGGCTGGGCCGGCGCTACGACGAGCAGGTGCTGGAGCAGCTGCTGTATTGCCCGGCGCTCACCGGATTTGACCTGGACGACCTGGAAGTCGTCGATGCCTGGATGGCGCGCCTGGCGCAACGCCTCGTCGGGCCAGCCGAAGCGCCGCGCTACGAGCTGGCGCTGGTGCACGAGGCCGACAAGCCCGGCTGGGAAATCAGGATCGCGCGGCGCCACCACGGCGTGGACACGGTGCGTACCCTGCAGCGCGAGTTCTTCGAGTCGCCGGAGTACCGGCGCATCGCGGCGCTGCGCATGGAGCTGGCCGACCTGGTCGGCGAAGGCGCCTACGTGGTCCGCGGCGACAAGCGTCAGCCCGTGAAGAGTTTCCGCGCCGCTGTCGAGTGGCTGATGGCCGAGGCGCGCAAGGGCCAGTCCATCCAGCGCTACAAGGGCCTCGGGGAAATGAACCCGGACCAGCTCTGGGACACGACTGTCAATCCGGTGACGCGCCGCCTGATGCAGGTGCGGATCGAGGACGCGGTGGCTGCGGACGACATCTTCACCACCCTGATGGGCGATCATGTCGAGCCGCGCCGGGAGTTCATCGAGCGCAACGCCCTGACGGTCGCCAATCTCGACGTTTAGCGAGAGTTAGCCGTTTTTTGCCATTTTTAGAGGCGGTTCGCTGCCCTTGGCGCCTGTCGCTACTCCCGCCCGACGGTCTGTATATACATAATTTTGTATACATACACTCTTGGGCGGCGAGATTGACGGGTCCTGCGACTATCTCGTCACCTGGTCCCGGACGCCCTCAGGCCCGTGCCACGCGCCGGGCGAATGGCTGCGGTGCCGGGCGGCCCGGGCTGATCCGCACCGTGGTGGCGTGGATCCATTCCCGGCCCCGGGTGGTGATTTCTTCCGGCGTCAGGCCGTCCGGGTCGATGGCCGGCCCGACGACGACGCGGATGGTGCCGGCCCGTTTGAGCAGGCTGCGCCGCGGCCAGAAGTCCCCGGCGTTGTGCGCCACCGGCAGGATGGGACACCCGGCGGCCTTGGCTAACGCGGCACCGCTGACGCCGAAGCGTCGCTCCTGGCCAGGCAGCACGCGCGTGCCTTCCGGGTAGATCACCACGCAGAGCCCTTGTGCCAGGCGCTCCTGGCCCTGGGAGATGACCTGCTTGACCGCCGTGCGCCCGGCGGCACGGTTGATGGCGATCGGCTTGAGCAGCGCCAGGCCCCAGCCGAAGAACGGCAACCACATGAGCTCTCGCTTCACCACCCAGGTCTGGGGCGGCAGCACCAGCGCACCGGCCATCGTTTCCCACACCGACTCGTGCTTCCAGTACAGCACGCAGGGTCGCGCCGGCACGTTCTCGAGGCCTTCGACGACGAAATCCAGGCCACAGAGCTTGCGCAACATCCACAAGTTGACCTGGGCCCAGTTCACCGCAACCCGGTAGTACACGCGGTGGCCGAACGGGCTGAGCAGCAGGACGCCTGTCGCGTGCACCGGCACGGACAGGAACAGGAAGGCCGTATACAGGAAGGAACGCAGCCAGGTCATCGGCCGCTTCCCCGTCAGCCGGCCGGCGCGCCGAGCCGTGAGACGTCGGCGATGTCGGCGAACAGGGCTCTCAGCCGGGCAAGCAGGGCCAGCCGGTTGTCGCGCACCGCAGGATCCGGGTCCATGACGAGCACCTCGTCGAAGAACCGGTCCACGACTTCGCGCAAGCCGGCCAGTTTCTCCAGCGCTTCGCGGTAGCGTCGCGCCGCCACCAGCGGGGCAACCTCCCCGGCCAGCGCTTCCACCCGTTCGTGCAGCGCCTTCTCTGCGCCTGCCTGCAAGAGGGCGTCGTCAACCGCTCCCGCAACGGCGCCGTCCGCCTGGCGCAGGATGTTGGCGATGCGCTTGTTGGCCGCCGCGAGGGCGCCCGCAGCTTCCAGCCGCTGGAATTCGAGGACGGCTGCGAGGCGCTCATGGAAGTCCACCAGCGACGGTGGCCGCCGCGCCAGCACCGCGGCAAAGGCGTCGTGCGACGCCACCAGGCTGCCGCCGCCCTCGAGGTAATAGCCGCGCAGCCGTTCGAGCAGGAAGTCCCAGATGTCCCCGGCCAGCGTGTCGTCCGTAGCCACCGGCTGTCCCGCCACCGCGCTCTCGATCAGCGCCGGCAGGTCGAGGTCCAGCCGGCATTCGACACAGATCCGCAGCACGCCGAGCGCGGCGCGCCGGATCCCGAAAGGATCCTTGTTGCCCGTGGGGCGCTGGCCGATGGCGAAGATCCCGGCCATGGTGTCCAGCTTGTCCGCCAGCGCCAGCGCTTGACCGGTGCGGGACTCCGGCAGGCGGTCGCCGGCGAAGCGCGGCAGGTACTGCTCCTCGAGCGCCGCGGCGAGCTCGGGCTCGAGCCCGTCGGCGAGGGCGTAATAACGCCCCATCACGCCCTGCAGCTCCGGGAACTCACCGACCATGGACGTGACCAGGTCGCACTTGGCCAGCCGCGCCGCCTCCTCGGCCAGCGCCGTGTCGGCGTTCAGCAGGTCCGCGATACGGCCCGCCAGCGCCGCCGTGCGGCCGCTCTTGGCGCCGATGCTGCCGAGCCTGGCCTGGAACACCACGCTGTCGAGCATAGCCGTGCGGGCCGCCAGCGGCGCCCGCCGGTCCTGCGCCCAGAAAAAGGCGGCATCGGCCAGGCGCGGGCGCACCACCCGCTCGTTGCCGGCGCGCACCGCCGCGGGCTGCGGGCTGTCGAGGTTGCTGATGGTGATGAACCGCGGCGCCAGGCGGCCGTCCGGGTCGCGTACCGGGAAGTAACGCTGGTGGTCCTGCAGCGTCGCGATGAGGACTTCCTCGGGCAGCTCGAGGAAGCGCTCCTCGAACATCCCGGTCACTGCCACCGGCCATTCCACCAGCGCGGTGACTTCGTCCAGCAGGGCCGGGTCGAGCACCAGGTGGCCGCCCGTGGCCTGCGCCGCGGTTTCGGCCTCGACGCGAATGCGCTCGCGTCGCCGGCCGAAACTCGCCACTACGAAGCCTTCTTCCTCCAGGCGTGCGGGGTATTCGCCGGGGTCGGCCAACGCCAGGGCGTCCTGCGACATGAAACGATGGCCGCGCGTCTCGCGCCCGGCGGTGACGCCGTACATGGCGCAGGGCACGACCTCTGCACCCAGCAGCATCACCAGCCAGTGCACCGGCCGTACGAACTCGGCCTCGGCCGCGCCCCAACGCATGCGCCGCGGCACGGGCAGCGCGCCCAGCGCGCTTTCAACGAGGCGCGGCAACAGCGCCGCCGCGGCCTCGCCCCGCTCCTGCTTGCGGGCATAAACGTAGGCGCCCTTCTCTTCCTCGCGCTCGACCAGCGCCTCGAGTTCGACGCCGGCGCCGGCGGCAAATTTCTCCGCCGCCTTGGTCCAGGCGCCGTCCACCCGCGCCACGCGCAGCGGCGGCCCGCGCAGCACGACTTCCTGGTCGGCCTGGCGCGTCTCCAGCCGCTGCACCTTGACCGCGAGCCGGCGCGGCGAGGCGAAGGACTCGACCTGGCCGTGGGCCAGCCGCGCCTCGGCCAGCCGCGCCACCAGGCCGTCCCGGAAGGCCTGTTCCAGGGCCGGCAGCGCCTTGGGCGGCAGCTCCTCGGTGCCCAGTTCGACGAGAAAATCAGCGTGTTCAGTCATGCGCCGCCTCCCGCGCCTGCGCCAGCATCGGGAAGCCCAGGGTCTCGCGACTGGCGTAGTAGGCCTCCGCGACGTTGCGCGCCATGGTGCGCACACGCAGGATGAAGCGCTGCCGCTCGGTCACCGAGATCGCCTTGCGTGCATCCAGCAGGTTGAACACGTGCGAGGCCTTCAGCACCTGCTCGTAGGCCGGCAGTGCCAGCGCCCGGGCCAGCAATGCCGAGCACGCAGCCTCGTGCTCGTCGAACAGCCGGAACAGGACTTTCACGTCCGCCTGTTCGAAGTTGTAGGTCGACATCTCGACCTCGTTCTGGTGGTAGACGTCGCCGTAACTCACCCGGCCCAGCGGGCCGTCCGCCCAGCACAGGTCGAACACGCTGTCGACGCCCTGCAGGTACATGGCGATGCGTTCCAGGCCGTAGGTGATCTCACCGGTCACCGGGCGGCAGTCCAGCCCGCCGACCTGCTGGAAGTAGGTGAACTGGGTGATCTCCATGCCGTTCAGCCAGACCTCCCAGCCCAGGCCCCAGGCGCCCAGCGTCGGGGATTCCCAGTTGTCCTCGACGAAACGGATGTCGTGCACGCGCGGGTCGATGCCGAGGGTGCGCAGCGAGTCGAGGTAGAGCTCCTGGATCTCCAGCGGCGACGGCTTGATCACCACCTGGAACTGGTAGTAGTGCTGCAGGCGGAAAGGATTGTCGCCGTAACGGCCGTCGGTCGGGCGGCGACAGGGCTGGACGTAGGCCGCGCTCCAGGGCTCGGGGCCGATGGCGCGGAGGAAGGTCGCCGGATGGAAGGTGCCGGCGCCCACCTCGAGGTCCAGCGGCTGCATCAGCACGCAGCCGGCATCGGCCCAGTAGCGTTGCAGCCTGAGCAGCAGGTCCTGGAATGTGGCCGGAGCCACGCCGATGTCCGCCGATGCCATGCCTGTCCCCATGCCGGAAGGGCGCGAAAGTATAACCCACGGGCGAAAGCCGCCGTCGCGGTCTATTCTGGTGCAAGGCCGAGGCCATTTGCACCGCCGTGGTGCGGCCTGGCGGCCTTTGCAGTGCCGGCCGGCCCCGCGGGTGCTTGTTTGACAAGGCCCGTGGCGGGCAGGGCGCGCTGGCACGGTTCCTGCATTGCAACATTACGATATTTTTTTCCATCGCCTGTCGAACCCCGGCATCCAGTCCGGGGAGGCGGGCTCCTTAGCATCCAGACTCGGAGGAATGACCCGATGAAAGCCAAAGACGTGCTCGAGCTCATGCGTGAAAAGGAGGCCGCCTTCGTCGATCTCCGCTTCACCGACACCAAGGGCAAGGAGCAGCATGTGACCCTGCCGGCGAGCAAGGTCGACGAAGACCTGTTCGAGGAAGGCAAGATGTTCGACGGCTCGTCCATCTCCGGATGGAAGAGCATCAACGAGTCGGACATGATCCTCATGCCTGACCCGGCCACCGCCGTGATCGATCCCTTCTCGGAAGACACCACCATCAACATCACCTGCGACGTGGTCGAGCCTTCGACCATGCAGGGCTACGAGCGCGATCCCCGCTCCCTGGCGCACCGCGCCGAGGCCTATCTCAAGTCCACCGGCGTCGCTGACGTGGCCTACTTCGGGCCGGAGAACGAGTTCTTCGTATTCGACGACGTGCGCTGGAGCTCGGAGATGAAGGGCGTCTCCTACCAGATCGACTCCTCGGAAGCCGGCTGGAACTCGGAGAAGATCTACCCCGACGGCAACTTCGGCCATCGCCCCACGGTCAAGGGCGGCTATTTCCCCGTGCCGCCGGTCGACTCGCTGCATGACATCCGCTCGGCCATGTGCATGGTGCTGGGCGACATGGGGCTCGACCCCGAAGTGCACCACCACGAGGTCGCGACCGCCGGCCAGTGCGAGATCGGCGTGGCTTTCGGCTCGCTGGTGAAGAAGGCCGACGAGGTGCAGAAGCTGAAGTACGTGGTGTGGAACGTGGCCCAGGGCTACGGCAAGACCGCCACCTTCATGCCCAAGCCGCTGGTCGGCGACAACGGCAGCGGCATGCACGTGCACCAGTCGCTGGCGAAGGACGGCAAGAACCTGTTCACGGGCGAGGAGTACGGCGGCCTGTCCGAGACCGCGCTGTACTACATCGGCGGCATCATCAAGCACGCCCGCGCGCTGAACGCGTTCACCAACCCGTCCACCAACAGCTACAAGCGCCTGGTGCCGGGTTTCGAGGCGCCGGTGAAGCTGGCTTACTCGGCCCGCAACCGCTCGGCTTCCATCCGCATCCCCTACATTCCGAACCCGAAGGGGCGCCGCATCGAGGTGCGTTTCCCGGACTCGACCGCGAACCCCTACTTCGCTTTCGCCGCCATGATGATGGCGGGCCTGGACGGCATCATGAACCGGATCCACCCGGGCGACCCGATGGACAAGGATCTCTACGACCTGCCGGCCGAGGAGTCGAAGAGCATCCCCGAGGTGTGCTACTCCCTGGAGTCGGCCCTCGAGGCGCTGGACGCCGACCGCGCCTTCCTCACGGCCGGCGGCGTGTTCACGGACGACCTGATCGACGCCTACATCGGCCTGAAGATGGCAGATGTGCAGCGCCTGCGCATGACCACGCACCCGGTCGAGTTCGACATGTATTACAGCGTCTGACGAGTCTGGAGGACGCGTTTCGGGCGGCGAAGGCAACTTCGCCGCCCGCTTTTTTGCCAGCCCGGCAGTCGCCCGACTATGCTAGGCCAACGACACGGTGCGGGAGATGCCTTGATGCGCTGGATCCTGGTGGCCTTGCTGATGAGCTGCGCGCTTGTTGCCCAAGCGGAAGAGGTATGGCGCTGGGTGGACGAGAACGGGGTGGTGCACTTCTCCGACCGGCCGCGTCCCGGCGCGGAACGGGTGGAGCTCAATCGCCCGCAGACCTACACCCCGCCCCCCTTGCCGGCACGGCAGGAGACCGCATCGCCTGCGCCCTCCGAGCCCGACGCGGCGCCGGCATACACCGGGGTGCGCGTGGTTTCGCCCGCGGCGGGCGAGACATTGTGGAACATCGCCGGTGAGCTCACGGTCCAGGTCGAGGTGCAGCCGGGCCTGGCGCCCGGGCACCAGTTGCGCGTGTCGCTCGATGGCCAGCGCGTGGAAACACCGCCGGGCGCCACCCAGTTCACGGTGAGCCCGGTGTTCCGGGGCGAGCACCGCCTCAGCGTTGCGGTCGTGGACGAGAACGGTCGCGAGCTCGTGTCCAGCGAGCCCGTGACCTTCTATGTCCATCAGGCGTCGCTGCAGAATCCCAACCGGCCGCGCTGAAGTCCCGGCGGTGGCGGCTGAAATTCCTCCGGGCCGCCCGCCGGCGGAGCACCTAGAGAACCTGAGCACGGGCATCATCGTTCTCGACGAGGACCTGGGCGTCCGTTATGCGAATCCCGCCGCGGAGCAGCTGCTCGGCGTCAGCCGCCAGCAGCTCAGTGGGCGGCCCCTGCCGCAGGCGGCCCCGGGGCTCGGCGTCCTGCTGCCGTTGCTCGAGCGCGTGCGCGACACGGGCCGCGCGGTGTCGCGCCGCGAGCTGGTGTTCGCCATGGCGCCCGGCCAGGAGGAGGGAGGCCTGGCGCTGGATTGCGCGCTGAGCGCGGCCGAGGACGGCGCCGGGCGGCGCGTGCTGCTGCTGGAGCTCGCCGATGCCCGCTGGCGCTTGCGCGTCGATCGTGAGAAGGCGCTGCTGGCGCAGCTCGAGGCGAGTCGCAGCATGGTGCGCCAGCTGGCCCACGAGCTGCGGAATCCCCTCGGCGGCATCCGCGGCGCGGCGCAGCTGCTGGAGCGCCAGCTCGACTCGCCGGCGCAGAAAGACTACACGGCGCTGATCATGCGCGAGGCGGACCGGCTTGCCGACTTGACCGCGGCGCTGCTCGGGCCGGCGCGCGCCCCACGCATGGTCGCCTGTAACATCCACGAGCTGCTGGAACACGTGCGCGCACTGGTCGTGGCGGAAGGCGTGGCCGGGGTGGAGATCGAGCGGGATTACGATCCCAGCCTGCCGATGCTGCGCCTGGATGCCGACATGGTGGTGCAGGCGATGCTCAACCTGGCGCGCAACGCGCTCAACGCCGTGGGCGACCACGGCCGTATCGTGTTCCGCACTCGCGTGCTGTCCGCGGACGCCCTGCCCCGCGCCAACGGGCGCCTGGTGGCCTGCATCGAGATCGAGGACGACGGCCCGGGCGTGCCCGAGGCCCTGCGCGAGACGCTGTTCTACCCGCTGGTCACGGGGCGGCCCGGCGGCAGCGGGCTCGGCCTCGCCGTCGCCCAGGAACTGGTGAGTCGCCACGACGGCCTGATCGAGTATTCCAGCCGCGCCGGGCGCACGGTGTTCAGGATGCTGTTCCCGATCGGGGATGAAGAAAAGGAGGAGGACGCCAGGTGAACCAGGAGCCGGTCGAGGTATGGATCGTCGATGACGACGCGGGCATCCGCTGGGTCCTGGAACGCGCCATGGAACAGGCCGGGATGGCCTGCCGCGGCTTCGACAGCGCGCCCCCCGCGCTGGAGGCGCTCGAAAACGGCCGCCCGCGGGTGCTGGTGACCGACATCCGCATGCCCGGACCGGACGGACTGGACCTGCTGGCGCGACTGCAGGCGGAATGGCCGGAGCTGCCGGTGATCGTCATCACCGCGCATTCCGACCTCGACAGCGCGGTGGCGGCCTACCAGGGCGGCGCCTTCGAGTACTTGCCCAAGCCTTTCGACATCGACCAGGCGGTGGAACTGGTGCGGCGCGCCGCGGCCGACCGCGGCGGCGCCGGGGAGACGGGCCCGGCGCCGACGTTGCCCAGCCTGATCGGCCAGGCGCCCGCGATGCAGGACGTGTTCCGCGCCATCGGCCGCCTGTCGGGTTCGAGCATGACGGTGTTGATCACCGGTGAGTCCGGCACCGGCAAGGAACTGGTGGCGCGGGCGCTGCACCAGCACAGTCCGCGCGCCGCACGCTCGTTCGTCGCCCTGAACACGGCGGCGATCCCGGCCGAGCTGCTGGAATCGGAGCTGTTCGGCCACGAGAAAGGCGCCTTCACCGGCGCCGAGAGCCGGCGCACGGGACGCTTCGAGCAGGCCGACGGCGGCACCCTGTTCCTGGACGAGATCGGGGACATGTCCGCGGCGCTGCAGACCCGCCTGTTGCGGGTGCTGGCGGAGGGCGAGTTCTACCGCGTCGGCGGCCAGGTGCCGGTGCGCGTGGATGTGCGCGTCATCGCCGCCACCAACCAGGACCTGGCGCGCGGCGTGAAAGAGGGCCGTTTCCGCGAGGACCTGTACCACCGCCTCAACGTGATGCGCATCCGCATCCCGCCGCTGCGGGAGCGCCAGGAGGACGTGCCGCTGTTGCTGGAGCACTACCTGCGCAAGGCGGCTGACGAGCTGGCGGTGACGCCGAAGACGCTGGCGCCCGAGGTGCTGGAACGGCTCGCGGCGTTCGACTGGCCGGGCAACGTGCGCCAGCTGGTCAACATCTGCCGCCGCCTCACCGTGGTTGCGCCGGGCCGGGAGATCCGGCTGTCGGACCTGCCGCCCGAGCTGGGTGCCGCCAGCGCGGGCGAGTCTGCCCTGAGCTGGCAGGAAGCGCTGGCCAGCTGGGCGGCGCAACGGCTGGACGCGGATGGCGGCCCGCTGCTGGCGGCCGCGTTGCCGGAGTTCGAGCGCGCGCTGATCCGCGTGGCCATGGCGCGCTCCGGCGGTCATCGGCAGGAGGCTGCGCGCCTCCTCGGATGGGGACGCAACACGCTGGCGCGCAAGATCCGCGAGCTCGGCCTCGACGACCTCTAGCGCCGCTCAGGCCCGCGCGGCCGCGGGAGCGCGCGCGTCGGGCAGTTCCAGGGTGCCGACCAGGTTGGCGACCGAGGCGAAACCATGCCGCTGCAGGTAGTCGCGGATGCCGTCGTTGATCTTGCGGCACACCAGTGGGTCGTAGAACAGCGCGGTGCCGATGCCCACGGCGGTGGCGCCGGCGATGATGAACTCGAGCGCGTCGCGCGCCGTGACGATGCCGCCCTGGCCGATGATCGGGACGCCGTGACGCCGCGCGACCTGGTGCACCTGGTGCACCTTGAGCAGCGCGATGGGCTTGATGGCCGGGCCGGACAGGCCGCCCTGCACGTTGCCGATCACCGGTGCGCGCTTCTCCGCATCGATGGCCATGCCCATGACCGTGTTGATCACTGCGAAAGCGTCGGTCCCGGCCTCGATGCAGCGACGGGCGTTTTCCTGGATGTCGGTCTGGTTGGGCGAAAGCTTGGTGATGAGGGGCTTCGAGGTGGCGCGCCGGCAAGCCTCGACCACCTTGGCGGACATGTCCGGGTAATTGCCGAAGGCAACGCCGCCCTCCTTCACGTTGGGACAGGAAATGTTGATCTCGATGGCGTCGATGGGCGAGTCGTCGAACAGCCGCGTGACCTCGATGTACTCCTCGACGGTTGAGCCGCTGACGTTGGCGATGAAGCGGGTCTCGGAAAAATCCAGCGTGGGCAGGATGTCGCGCACCACCCGCTGGGCGCCCGGATTCTGCAGGCCGATGGCGTTGAGCATGCCCTGCGGCGTCTCGTAGACGCGGTGCGGCGGGTTGCCCAGCCGCGCCGAACCCGTCGTGCCCTTGAGCACGATGGCCCCGGCGTCGGCGTTGGAGAAGCCCGCGACCCGCGTGTACTCTTCGCCGAACCCGACGCAGCCTGAGAGCAGCACGATGGGCGAAGCGAAATCCAGCCCGCAAAAATCCAGCGCCAGCGAATCCGTCTGCGTCGTTGCCGTCATGCCTGCTCCCGTCAGCTGATATGTTCCACGTGATCCTGTGGCAGCCCGAGATCCCGCCGAACACGGGCAATATCATACGCCTGTGCGCCAACACCGGCGCCACGCTGTCGCTGGTCCGGCCGCTGGGCTTCGAGCTGGACGAGCCGCGGCTGCGCCGCGCCGGGCTGGATTACCACGAGTTTGCCGCGCTGCAGGACTACCCCGACCTCGAGACCTGCCTGGAGGCGCTGGGCCAGCCCCGCACCTGGGCGTTTTCGGCGCGTGCCAGCCGCCGCATCGACGGCGCCGCGTTCCTCCCGGGTGATGCACTGCTGTTCGGGCCTGAGACGCGGGGGCTGTCCGCGGACGTGCTGGAGCGGTTCCCCGCCGAACAGCGGGTAAGACTGCCGATGCAGCCCGGCAACCGCAGCCTGAACCTGTCGAACGCGGTGGCGGTGGCGGTCTACGAGGCGTGGCGGCAGCACGGCTTTGCCGGGGCCGTCCCCTGACCTGCGGCCGGAACCGGGCACGGGACCGGGCACGGGACCCGGCTCAGGCGTCCGGAGCGAATTCCGACTTCAGCTCGCGCTTCATCAGCGCCGCCACGGCGGCCTGGGGTTCCGCCCCCTCGTAAAGAATGCGGTAGATCTGCTCGCAGATCGGCATCTCGACCTCGGCGCGGCGCGACACACGGTGCACTGCCTCGGCAGCCAGCACGCCCTCCACCACCTGCTGGATCTCCGCCTCCGCGTCCTTGATGGACTTGCCGGCCGCGAGGGCGAGGCCCATGCGACGGTTGCGGGACTGGTCGTCGGTGCAGGTGAGTACCAGGTCGCCCATGCCGGCCAGGCCCATGAAGGTCGAGGAATCCGCCCCCAGCGCCACGCCGAGGCGCGTCATCTCCACCAGGCCGCGGGTGATCAGGGCGATGCGAGTGTTGGCGCCGAAGCCCAGGCCGTCGCAGATGCCGGCGCCGATCGCCAGCACGTTCTTCACCGCGCCGCCGACTTCCACGCCGACGATGTCGCTGGAGGTGTAAGCGCGGAAGTTGTCGCCGGACAGGCTTTCCGCCAGTTGCCGGGCGTAATCGGGATCGGTGGCAGCGACCGTCATGGCGGTGGGCAGGCCCATGCCTACCTCGCGCGCGAATGTCGGCCCGGACAGCACCGCCAGCGCCCGCCCGCTGCCGAGCACTTCACGCGCCACCTGGTGCGGCAGCTTGCCGGTCTCCAGCTCGAAGCCCTTGGTCGCCCAGGCGACGCGGGCGTCGGGACGCAACAACGGCTTCATGTCCGAGAGCACCTGGCGCAGGGCATGGCTCGGGACCGCCACCACCACGATCCGCGCCGCCGCCAGCACCTTGGCCAGGTCCCCTGCGGCGTGCAGCGGGTCGGGAAACCGGGCGCCCGGCAGGTAGCGGGCGTTCTCGCGGGCGCTGTCCAGGCCGGCCGGATCGTCCTCCGCGCGGCCCCACAGCAGCGTGGTGCGACCGGTGCGCGCAAACTGGATCGCCAGCGCCGTGCCCCAGGAGCCGGCGCCGATGACGGCGATGGCCTCTGCCGCCGCAGGATCGCTCATGACCGGGGCTAGTGGCTGGCTTCGCGCGACGCGCCGGCGTCGTTACCCGCCGCGGCCTGCTCGGCCTGCTGGCGGCGGAAGGCTTCTGCAGCGATCGCCTCGAAGTTCATGGGCTGCAGCTGCAGGGCCGGGAAACCACCTTTGCTGGTGAAGTCCGAGACAGCCTCGCGCGCAAAGGGGTAGAGCTGCTGCGGGCAGAAAGTCACCAGGGCGCGCTGCAGGTCCGCAGGCTCGAGCCCGCGCAGCAGGAACACGCCGGCCTGCTGGATCTCGACCAGGAACGCGATCTTGTCTTCCTGCTTGGCTTCGACGGCCAGGTTCAGCACGCACTCGTACTGGTCGTCGCCGAGCTCGGTGGTCTTGCTGCCGAGATTGAGCGACACGTTCGGACGCCACTCGCCGGTGAAGATCTGCGGGCTGTTGGGCGCTTCGAAGGAGGTGTCCTTCAGGTAGACGCGCTGCAGCGCGACCATGATGCGATTGGTGTCCAGACCGTCGGGTTTCTGCTCGGCCATGATGGCTCCTTCGTTCAAATGCCGTTAGCTGGGGTGCTACGAGCTGTGGTGTTTTGCCGCCGCCGGCTCCGCGAGGAGCAGCGGGTCCAGTTGCCCGGCGGTATCGAGGGCCCGCAGGTCATCGTAGCCCCCGATATGCCGGTCGCCAATGAATATCTGCGGCACGGTGCGCCGTCCGCTGCGGTCTTCCATCTCGCTGCGCGCGGCGCGATCCAGGTCGATGTTGATGATCTCGGGGCGCACGCCCTTGTTCTCCAGCAGCACCAGCGCGCGCGTGCACCAGCCGCAGTAGCGCGAAGCGTAGACCACCACGCGGGGCGTCGTCATGCGTTGTCCTTCTTGCGCGTCTTGCGCCCGGAGAACACCGGCAGGTTGTCGGCGCGCCAGGCGGTGAGGCCGCCGCGCAGCGTGCGCACGCCGGTGAGTCCCTTGGCCTTGAGCGTGTCCGCGGCCTTGAGCGATGTGCCGCCCGTGTCGCAGTACAGCAGCATGCCGCGCTCCTGCAGTTTCTGCAGCGCCGGGAGATGCTGGTCGAGGTCGCCGAGCGGGATGTTGCGGGCGTCGAGGATGTGCGCCTTCTCGAACTGCGCGGCCGCGCGCAGGTCGATCGGCTGGGCCCCGGCATTGATCAGCGCCACCGCCTCGGGCGGCGACACGTCCGTGCCCTTGCGACGCGCGACGCGCATCTCGTAGCCGAAGACGATGGCGAACATCAGCAGCAGGCCGCCGAACAGCAGCGGGTGGTTGGCGGCGTACGCGAAAATGGCTTCCATGAAGGCGGTATCCCCTGGCGCGAGCCCGCCATTATACCCGCTTGCAGGCGCGGGGCTTGCCGCCCCGGCCGCATCCCCTACACTCGGCGCACCGTGAACAGGATTCCCGCACGCTGCCTGCTGTTCCTGCTCGGCCTGCTGGCCGCCGCCGGTGCCATGCCCGGCCGCGCCGACGATGACGCCGCAGCCGAGCAGCGCCTCGAGGCCCTCAAGGCGCGCATCGCCGTCATTGAGCGTGAGCAGCGCCAGGTAGCCGAACGGCGCGACCGGGAAACGCGGGCCCTGCGCGAGGCCGAGGAGGCGGTCGCGGCACGGGCGCGCGAGCTGGAGCAGACCCGGCGCGAACGCCACGCCGCCGCCGCCCGGCGCGACGAGCTGGCGGCACGCCGCGCCGAACTGGCCGGGGCGCTGGCCGCGGACACCGAGGCGCTGTCCGCAGAGCTGCGCGCTGCCTGGCTGGCCGGTCGGGAGCCCCGCCTCAAGCTGGCGCTCAACCAGCAGGATCCCGCGCGGCTGGGCCGCATGCTGGCCTGGTACCGCTACCTGGCCGAGGACCGGGCGGAGCGCATCGCCGGCTTGCGCACGCGCCTCGCCGAGCTGGCCGAGGTCACGGCGGCGCTGGAAGCCGAGCGGACGCGCCTCGCTGCAGTCGAGGCGCGCCAGGCGGAGGCCCTGGCGGCGCTGGAGGAGGCCAGGGCAACCCGCTCGAGCACCGTGGCCGACCTCGATGCCGACCTGGCGCGGCGGGCGGCGGAAACCGAGCGCTTGCGCGAGGAAGCCGCGGCCCTGGAACGGTTGCTGGAGGAGCTGCGCGCCGCGGTGGCCGATCTCCCCGTCCCGGACGCGACGCCCTTCCAGGCGCAACGTGGCCGGCTGGCGTGGCCCGTGGAGGGCGCGCTGTTGCGAACCTTCGGCAGTCGCCGCGGCGAAGGGCCGCGCTCCAACGGCGTGCTGATCGGCGCGGGGCGCGGCAGCGAAGTGCGCGCCGTCTGGTACGGGCGCGTGGCCTACGCCGACTGGCTTCCCGGGCTCGGCCTGCTGCTGGTGCTGGAGCATGGCGACGGCTTCATGAGCCTGTACGGCCACAACGAGGTGCTGTTCAGCAACGTGGGCGACTGGGTCTCTGCCGGGCAGGTCGTCGGGCGCGTCGGCGACAGCGGCGGCCGCGACCAGGCCGGCCTCTACTTCGAGATCCGCAGCGGCACCGAGCCCGAGAACCCGCAGGCCTGGCTTTCCCGCGACTAGCCGCCCGCGGCCGCGGCACGGGTCACCGCGAGCAGGATTTCTGCTATGTTCTGCCGCTGGAAAACGCTCGGACTGGCCGATGAAGCCTTTGATCCTGAGGGCCCTGCTTGCTGTCTGGCTTGGCGTGGTGCTGGGCCTCGCCCTGTTGCTGCCGCCCGGCCTGGGCGGTCGGGATCATGCGGCTGAGCGTCCGGCACCAGGGATCGAGGGGGAACTGCTGGCCGAAGTGATGGACCGGGTACGGCGCGAGTACGTCGACCCCGTCGACCAGCAGGTGCTGGTGGATGCGGCCATCCGCGGCATCATGGCCGAGCTCGATCCGCACTCCGCGTTCCTCGGCCCCAGCGAATACCGCGACATCCGCACCAGCACCAGCGGGCGCTACACCGGCGTCGGCGTGGAGATCGGGGTCGACGACGACCAGGTGGTGGTCGTGACGCCGCTGGAGGGCGGTCCTGCCGCGGCGGCCGGGCTGCAGCCCGGCGACGTCATATTCTCCATCGACGGTCTCGGTGTCGGCAGCGAGGACCTCACGGACACCATTTTCCGCATGCGTGGTGAGCACGGCAGCCAGGTGGTGCTCGGCATCCGGCGCCCCGGCGACCAGGACCCGTTTTCCGTCGTGCTGACCCGCCGCGAGATCGAATTCAAGAGCGTGCACGGCCGGCTGCTCGAGAGCGGCGCGGCCTACGTGCGGCTGAGCCAGTTCAATGACGGGACGGGCGCCGACCTGGCCGAGGTCGTCGAGGCGCTGCGGCGCGAGGCCGGCGGACCCCTGCCGGGGCTCGTGCTCGACATGAGAAACAATCCCGGGGGCGTCCTCGATGCGGCCATGGAGGTGGCTGACGCCTTTCTCGACCGGGGCCTGATCCTCTCTGCGGAAGGGCAGTCCGCCGAGGCCCGGTTCCTGGCCGAAGCGCAGCCCGGCGACCTGTTGTCGGGCGCGCCCCTGAGCGTGCTCGTCAACAGCGGCTCGGCCTCCGCCGCGGAGATCGTGGCGGGCGCCCTGCAGGACCACGGGCGGGCCGTGATCGTCGGCGAGACCACCTTCGGCAAGGGCTCGGTCCAGAGCATCGTGCCGCTGTCCGACGGCCGCGCCATCAAGCTCACGACCTCGCGTTACTACACGCCTTCGGGCCGCTCGATCCACGGCACCGGCATCCAGCCGGACGTGCGCGTGGTCGCGCCCGCCGGCGGCCGCGGCGACCCGCAGCTCGACGCGGCGCTGGAGACGCTGCGCCGCGACACCGCCCCCACCGCCCCCGCCGATGCAAAGCGCCCCGTGGTCGCGGAGCTGAAGACCTAGTGCGCCTGCTGAGCAGGGTCGCCCATGACCTGGGCGTCCAGGTCGAGCAGGCCGAGTTGCGCGGCCTGGCGCGCAATACTTCCGACGGTTCCTGGCTGCTGCTGGCCCTGGCGGGGCTGTACCTGTTCACGCCTGGCACGGAACTGCTCCGCCCCGACCTCGTGGTGGCGGCCTTTGCCGCCTTCGTGGTCTTCTCCCTGGTGTTGCGCTTCCTGCCGCGCTTCCGTCGTCCCACGCGGCGCAAGATCCTGGTCGAGCTGGCCGGCATGATCGTGTTCGTGACCGTGTTCCTGTTCTCGATCGAGACGCGGGCCGGCATGCTGCTCATGCTCTACCTGCCGCCGGTGATCATTGCCGCGCTGACGCTCGGCCGCTGGCCCACGTTCGCGGTGACCACCCTGAGCGTGTGCGGTTTCCTGCTGGCCGCGTTGTTGCGCGTGCCGGGTGAGATTCCGCCGGGGCGCGAACTGGTCGAACTGGCGATCGCGCTCGCCCCCTTCCTGCTGGTCTGCTACGTGACTGCAGTGCTGGCGCACGAGATCGAGACCGCGAAAGAACGCATCCGCATCCTGTCGGAGACGGACGAGCTGACCGGCTTGTGCAACCTGCGATCCTTTTCGCGCCTGCACCGCCAGGAGCACGAGCGCGCGCTGCGGCATCATCGCCAGTACACCATCGTGATGATGGATCTCAACGGCCTGAAACAGATCAACGACACCTGGGGCCACGAGGTCGGCGACCGGGCGATCATCCTGTTCGCCAACATCATCGCCCGGCTGATCCGCAGCACGGACGCCGCGGCCCGCCTCGGCGGGGACGAGTTCGTGGCCTTGCTGGCGGAGACCGACGCAGAGCAGGCCTTGCGGGTGATGCATCGCATCCGCGCCGCCACCGAGCGCAGCTCCATCGAGGTCGGCGGCCACATGGTCCGGCTCTCCGTCAGCGTCGGCGCGGCCAGTTTCCCGGATGACTCGGACATTCTGCGTGAACTCATCGCCGCGGCAGATGCCGCGATGTACCGCGACAAGGAGCAGCGCAAGCAGAAACAGCGCGAAGAACTGACGGCCGAGGCGGAAGTGGTTTAGGGTATCGCTCCCCGCAACGCCTACTCAGGAGACACACTATGGCTGGCGTGCTGACTCTCGCCTGGTTCCATTACCTTGGCATCATGTTCCTGGCGGCGGCGCTGGTGGCGGAGCACCTGCTGTTCACGCCGCGGCCGGACCGCGCCATCGCACGCAAGCTGGTCACGGTGGACCTCATCTACGGCGTCTCCCTGCTGGTGGTGCTCGTGACCGGGCTGGCACGGCTGTTCCACGGCGGCAAGGGCGTGCTGTTCTACATGCAGAACGGCGCCTACCATGCCAAGTTCTCGCTGTTCGTGCTCATGGCCGTGCTCTGGCTCTACCCCGCTTTCAAGTTCTTCAGCTGGCGCCGCCAGCTCAAGGCGGGCCAGGCGCCGGTGATGGGGGACGCCGAGGCGAAGCGCGTCCTGATGGCCATTCGCATCCAGCTGCTCATCCTGGTCCTGCTGCCGCTGCTGGCGGCGATGATGGCGCGAGGCGTCTGGTCCTGACCCCCGCGGGCCGGCCGCCCGCAGGCCGCTTGCCGGAGATCCGCACGCTCCACCTGCTGGAGGGCGCGCGCGCTGCGGCCGGGCTGGTGGTGGTCATCGACGTGTTCCGCGCCTTCACGCTGGCGCCCTGCGCTTTCGCCCGGGGCGCGCGCCGCATCCGCCTCGTCGCCACCGCGGAGGAAGCGCTTGCGCTGAAGGCGGCGGACCCCGGGCTGCTGCTCGCCGGGGAGCAGGACGGTCGCCCCTTGCCGGGCTTCGACTTTTCCAACTCGCCCGCCGCGATCCTGCGGGCGGATCTCGCCGGCCGCACGCTGGTGCTGCGGACCAGCGCCGGGGTCCAGGGCCTGCTGGCGGTCGACCCCCGCTGCGAGGTGCTTAGCGGCAGTTTCATCAACGCGGCTGCCACCGTGGCCTGGATCCGCGCCCGGCAACCGGAGGTGGTGTCGCTGGTGTGCATGGGCTGGAGCGCAGCCGAGCGCACCCCGGAGGACGAGGCCTGTGCGGCCTACCTTGCCGCCACCCTGGCCGGCGCATCGCCGGACTTCAGCCCGATCCCTGCGGCGCTGCGGCGCGAACCCTGCGGGGCCAAGTTCTTCGACCCGGCGCAGCCCTGGTTTCCGCCGGAGGACTTCGCGGTTTGCCTGCGCCTGTCGGAGCTGGATTTCGCGCTGCGCCGGGTGATCGATCCCGAGGGCCGGCCCTGGCTGGAGCGAGCGGCTGCCGCAGAGCCCCGCGTGGCGCTATAGTGTGGCCCTGCGCCGTGCCCCTGACGGCGCCGAAGGACGCAAGCATGAGCAAGTCAGACAAGAAGAAGAAAAAGGCCCGCCCGGCACCCGCGGCCATTGCGGTCTGCCCGGTCCTCTCCCTAGCCAACCTCTACGATCGCCCCCTGGGGCGGCCGGAGGCCTGGTACACGGCGAAGGGGCAGCTGAAGAACGGTCCCTACGAGCGCGAACTCGCCCAGCTGCAGGTCGAGCTGGTGAAGCTGCAGGAATGGGTGCGGCAAGAGAAGCGCAAGGTCGTCGTCATCTTCGAGGGGCGCGATGCGGCCGGCAAGGGCGGGGCCATCAAGCGGGTGGTCGAGAAGCTGAACCCGCGCGTGTGCCGGATCGCGGCCTTGCCGGTGCCGACGGAGCGGGAGCAGACGCAATGGTATTTCCAGCGCTACGTGACGCACCTGCCCAGTGGCGGCGAGATCGTGCTGTTCGACCGCAGCTGGTACAACCGTGCGCTCGTCGAGCGCGTGATGGGCTTTTGCAGCGACAAGGAGTACCAGGAGTTCGCCCGCGCGGTGCCTGAGTTCGAGCGCATGCTGGTCCGCTCCGGGACCATCCTGATCAAGTACTGGTTCTCGATCAGCGACGACGAGCAGGAGCGGCGCTTCCAGGCGCGGATCCATAATCCGCTCAAGCGCTGGAAGCTCTCCCCCATGGACCTTGAGTCACGGCGACTGTATCGCGAGTACTCGATCGCCAAGGACGAGATGATGGAGTTCTCCGATATCCCGGAGGCGCCTTGGTGGACGGTCCCGGCAGACGACAAGCGACGGGCGCGCCTGAACTGCATCGCCCACCTCCTCTCCTGCGTCCCCTACGAGGACGTGATGCCGGACCCGCCGTCCCTGCCGCCGCGCGAGAAGGCGCCCGAGCATCGCCGGCCGCACGTGCAGCGGCAGAATTTCACTCCCATCATTTATTGATAGAGAGCACCAACAAGGAGGCGACATGTCTAACGAGGGTTACCACGAGCCGGTCGAGGAGCTGTCCGACGAGACGCGGGACATGCACCGGGCCATCATCTCCCTGATGGAGGAGCTCGAAGCCGTCGACTGGTACAACCAGCGGGTAGATGCCTGCAAGGACGAGGAGCTCAAGGAGATCCTCGCGCACAACCGCGACGAGGAAAAGGAACACGCGGCCATGGTGCTGGAATGGATCCGGCGCCGCGACCCGTTCTTCTCCAAGGAGCTGAAGGAGCGCCTCTTCACTTCCGGGCCCATCGGGCACCACGAAGACGAGGACCACTGAGCACTTGAGCGCGACGGCCGAGCCTCGCGAGAGCGCGCTGCTCTCGCTGGGCGTCAACATCGCCATCCCGGCGGTCATCCTGATGAAGCTGTCGGGAGAGGAAACGCTGGGCCCGGTCGGCGGCCTGCTGCTCGCGCTCGCCTTCCCGCTTGGCTACGGCGTGTGGGACTTCCACCGCCGCCGCGAGTGGAACTTCATTTCCGTGCTCGGCTTCGTCAGCATCCTGCTCACCGGCGGCATCGGCCTGCTGCAGCTGGATCCGAAATGGATTGCGGTCAAGGAGGCGGCGGTGCCGGGCGTGATCGGGCTGGCAGTGCTGTTTTCGCTCTACACGCGCTACCCGATCGTGCGCACCTTCCTCTACAACGACAAGATCATCCGCGTGGCGGAAGTCGACGCGGCGCTGGCGGAGCGCGGCAACCATCCCGCCTTCGAGCGCACGCTGGTGCACGCGTCATGGATGCTCGCGGCTTCTTTCTTCCTGTCATCGCTGCTGAATTTCGTGCTCGCCAAGCTCATCGTGCGGAGCCCGGCGGGCACGACGGCATTCAACGAGGAGCTGGGCCGCATGACGGCGCTCTCCTACCCGGTGATCGTGATCCCGTCCATGGCGATCATGATCATCACCATGTGGTACCTCTTCAGCCGCATCCGCGGCTTGACGGGCATGGACCTGGAGCAGATCCTCAAGACCTGAGGAGGCAAACATGAACGGATTCCTGGTACGCATGCTGATCACCGCCATCTCATTGTGGCTCGCGGCCCTGGTGGTGCCGGGCATGCATCTTGCGGGCTTCGGCACCGTGCTCGGCGCGGCGCTGGTGCTCGGCATCGTCAATGCATTCGTGCGGCCGATCGTGATCCTGCTGACCCTGCCGCTGACCATCCTGACGCTCGGGCTGTTCCTGCTCGTGGTCAACGCCATGATGCTGGGCCTGGTCTCGGCGATGTTCAGCGGTTTCAGCATCAGCGGTTTCTGGAGCGCCATTTTCGGCGCCATCTTCGTCAGCTTCTTCAGCTGGCTGGCGTCGGCCTTCATCGGCCCGAGCGGACGCTACGAGGTGATGGTGGTGCGCCGCGACTAGCGGCCGGCGCCGCGAGGCAACCGCCTGACGCTCAGCGCCGGCCGATGACCCGCGCGCTGACGCTGACCCATGCCACGCTGGCGATGATCACCGCCATGCCGGCGAGCTGCATGCGCGTCAGCTGCTCGTCGAGCAGCCACCAGCCCAGCACCGTGGCAATGGCCGGATTGACGTAGGCGATGGTGCCGAGACGCGCCGGGGTGGTCTGGTTGATCAGCCACATGTAGGTGGCGTAGGCGATGCAGGAGCCGAACACCGTCAGGTAGAGCAGGCCGCCGATGCCCGCGAGGGTCCAGGTCCAGCGCGCCAGCTCGCCGTTGAGCAGGCCGATCATGGTGAGCACGGCGCCGCCGATGAGCATCTGGCAGGCGACGTACATCAACGGCTTCATGGTCACCGCGGTATTGCGGCTGTACATCGTGGCCCAGGACCAGGCCACCGTCGACAGGACGATCCCGATCTTGGGCCAGAACAGGTCGCCGCCGGGTGCGTCGCCCACCGGCCCCTGCGGCCAGACCATGAGCGCGGTGCCGCACAGGCCCACCAGCAGGCCCAGGCGCGTGGCCGTGCTCAACGGCACGCCGCGCCTCCCGAAGGTGCCGAACCACGCCGTGAACAGCGCCCCGCTGGCGATGATCAGGGCCGCCTGGTTGGACGGCACCCATTGCTCGGCCCAGGTGACGACGCCGTTGCCGAGCACGATGAAGGCGACCCCGACGATCGCGGCGGTGCGCCAGTCGGACGGTGCGCGCGGCAACGGCTGGCCGCGCGCCAGGGCCAGCGCGCCCAGCACCAGCCCCGCGATGATGAAGCGCACGCCGGCCAGCAGCCCGGGCGGCAGGTCCTGCACGGCGACGCGGATTGCGAGGTAGGTCGAGCCCCAGACGATGTAGACCACGGCGAAGGCCGTGACCAGGGCCAGGCGGGAAGCGATTGGGTCCATGATGTCCTCGGGCGGGCAGTGCGCATTGTAATGCTGCAGGACGGTCACGACAGCAGCCCCGCCACTGTCGCTATAATGCCGGGCTTCGCCGCCTCGCCCCTGGCCCGTGCGACGTCCCGAAACACCAGAGGATCCGGCAAACATGAATACACCTCCGCGCGTGGGCGACTTTCTCGGCCACCCCAAAGGCCTGTTCCTGCTCTTCGGCACCGAGCTGTGGGAGCGCTTCAGTTACTACGCCATGCGCGCGATCCTGGTGCTGTACCTGGTCGACCAGGTGCAGGCGGAGGGCGGCCACGGCCTGGGCTGGACCAACGCGGAGGCGCTCAGGCTGTACGCCTGGTTCACCGGCCTGGTCTACATCACCCCGCTGATCGGCGGCTGGCTGGCCGATAACTATCTCGGCCAGCGCAAGGCGATCCTGCTGGGCGGCGCGCTCATGGCGGCCGGACAGTTCCTGCTCGGCACGCCCCACGCGTGGGTTCCGGGCATGGAAATCACGGTCTTCTACCTCGGCATCGCCACCCTGGTCGCCGGCAACGGCCTGTTCAAGCCGAACATTTCCACCATGGTGGGCGACCTGTATGCGCAGGGCGACCACCGCCGCGACGGCGCTTTCACCATTTTCTACATGGGCATCAATGTCGGCGCCGCGCTCTCGGGCATCGTGGTCGGCATCGTGGTGGCGATGTGGGACGGCAACTGGCAGGCCGGCTTCGTCTGCGCCGGCATCGGCATGCTGCTGTCCCTGGTCATCCAGGCGGTGTGGGCGCGCAAGCTGCTCGGCGACATCGGCATCGAGCCCGCCGCCCAGCGCGACCGGCGGGAGAACGCGCGTGCCCTGGGTGAGCGCGTGGCACTGACCCCGGTAGAACGCGACCGGCTCAAGGTGATCCTGGTGCTCGGCCTGTTCACTATCGTCTTCTGGGCGGGCTTCGAGCAGGCCGGCGGCCTGATGAACATCTACACCCACGAGTTCACCGACCGCGTGCTGCTGGGCTTCGAGATTCCGACCACCTGGTTCCAGAGCCTGAACCCGGTGTTCATCGTCGTGTTCGCGCCGGTGATCGCGGCGATCTGGGTGAAGCTCGGCTCCCGCGAGCCGACCTCGCCGGTGAAGTTCGCCATGGGCCTGGCGCTGCTCGGCGTCGGCTTCCTGTTCATGGTCGGCGCGGTGCTGGAACAGGGCGGCGACGCCTCGGTGAAGACCAGCATGATGTGGCTGGTCGGCGCCTACTTCTTCCACACCATGGGCGAGCTGTGCCTGTCGCCCATCGGCCTGTCCATGGTCACCAAGCTGGCGCCGCTGCGCCTGGCCTCGCTGATGATGGGCGCCTGGTTCGGCTTCATCGCGCTGGCCAACTACGCGGCGGGTTTCATCGGCTCGCTCATCGGCCACGGCGATACGCAGTCGCAGGTCGAGAACGCCATGAGCATTTTCGGCGGCCTGGCCGCGGCGGCGATCATCGCCGGCGTGGTGCTGTGGTTCCTCGCCGACAAGCTGGTGGACTGGATGCACGGCGCCGAGAGCAAGGTGAACGTCGACCAGCTCGAGGACGAGGTCGCGGTGACCGCCGCCCACGAGGCGCTGCCGGAGAGCCGCACGCCGTGATGCACATCCCCGCACAAGGGAGAGAGCAATGATCAAGATTCGCAGAACCCCCATGGTCCTGACGCTGGCCGCCTTGGCCTGGCTGGCGGCGGGTTGCGCCGCCCCGGGTGTTGACGACACCGCCGCCACTGCCGCTCTGGCCGCCGCGCCGGCGCCCGCCGCCGGCAGCGCCGACCTGTTCGACCTGCCGCGCCAGGAGCGCGAGCTGGCCAACGGCCTGAAGGTCATCGTGGTGAAGACGGATTACCCGGACATCGTCAGCCTGCAGATCCCGGTGCAGACGGGTTCGCGCAACGAGGTGGAGCCGGGCAAGACCGGGTTCGCGCATTTCTTCGAGCACATGATGTTCCGCGGCACCGAGAACGTCACGCCGGAGGAATACAACGCCGCGTTGAAGCGCGCGGGCGCCGACATCAACGCCTACACCACCGACGACTACACCAACTACCACATCGACTTCACCAGGGCCGACCTCGAGACCATCCTCGCGCTCGAGGCCGATCGCTTCATGAACCTGTCCTACGGCGAGGACGTGTTCCGCACCGAGGCGCTGGCCGTGAAGGGCGAGTACATCAAGAACAGCGCCAACCCGGTCCGCAAGCTGTTCGAGCAGGTGCGCGACGCCCATTACGAGAAGCACACCTACAAGCACACGACCATGGGTTTCTTCGCGGACATCGTCGCCATGCCGGAGCAGTACGAGTACTCGAAGCTGTTCTTCGACCGCTGGTACCGGCCGGAGAAGGCCGCCATCGTGCTGGTGGGCGACCTCGAGTTCGAGCCGACTTTCGCCCTGGTGGAGAAGTATTTCGGTCCGTGGGAGCGCGGCAGCTACGAGGCGCAGATCCCCGTCGAGCCGCCGGGCGGCGGCCCGACCTCGGTGTACATCCCGGTGGACAGCCCGACCCAGCCCTGGATCGCCGTGGCCTTCCGCGGCCCCGGTTTCGAACCGGCCGATCCCGACAGCGCCGCCATCCGCGTGCTGGCGCAGCATTACTTTTCGGACAACTCGGACCTCTACCGCAAGCTGGTGCTGGAGCGCCAGGTGGTCGACCAGCTGTTCGCCTTCATGGGCATGAACCGCGACCCCGGGCTGTTCTGGGTGATGGCGCGGATCACCGACCCTGCGGCGACCGAGGCGGTGCGCGACGAGATTCTTGCCACCTTCGCCCGGGCACGGACCGAGACCATCGCCCCGGCCGAGCTGGAGCGGATCAAGGACCGCATGCGCTACGGCTTCCTGGCCGGGCTCGACAATTCGGTCGACATCGCCGAAGCGCTGGCGGAGGTGGTGCAGTACGACCGCACCGTGGAAACGGTCAACCAGCTCTACGCGACACTTGCGGCGCTCGAGCCGGCCGACCTGTCTGCTGCTGCCGAGCGGCATTTTCGCGACGACGTGCGCACCATCGGTGTGCTCGCCCAGGGCGATGCGCTCGCGGGCCTGGAGTCCGGCGCGCCCTCGGTGGACGCGTTGGCGAGCGCTGCGGCAGCGGCTGCGGAAGCCGAGGCGGCCTTCACGCTGGTCGAGCGCCGCAGCGAGAGCTCGCCGCTGGTGGACCTGTCGCTGGTGTTCCATGCCGGCGCCGCCCTCGACCCGCCCGGCAAGAAGGGCCTGGCGCAGCTCACTGCGATGATGGTCGCCGAGGGCGGCTCTGCAGCGCGCCCCATCGACGAGATCCGGGACGCGATGTATCCCATGGCCGCCGGCTTCGGCGCCCAGGTGGGCAAGGAGATGGTCACGTTCGGCGGCACCGTGCATCGCGACAACCTGGATGGCTGGTACGCGCTCATCAGTGAGCAGCTGCTCACGCCCGGCTGGCGCGAGGAAGACTTCAGCCGGCTGCAGACGCAGCTGGTCAACGCCATCGTCACCGACCTGGTGGCGAACAACGACGAAGAGCTCGGCAAGGAGGCCCTGTACCAGTTCATTTATGGGCCCGATCATGCCTACGGCACCTTGACGCTGGGCCTGGTCGAGGATGTGCAGGGGCTGACGCTGGACGACGTGCGCGCTTTCTATGCCGCCCACTACGCGCCGGCGAATCTCACCGTGGGCCTGGCCGGCGGCTATCCGGAAGACCTCCCGGCGCGGCTGCGGCGCGACCTTGCCGGCCTGCCGGAGGGAACGGCCGCGGGGGTCGAGCCGGGTGACGCGCCGGCCATCGCCGGCCACGAGGCGCTCATCCTCGAGAAGGACACCATGGCGCACGCCGTGTCCTTCGGCTTCCCCATCGAGCTCAAGCGTGGCGACCCGGACTGGGCCGCGTTGTGGCTGGCGACGCAGTGGCTGGGCCAGCATCGCAGCCAGAACTCGCACCTGTTCGACCGCATCCGCGAGAAGCGCGGCATGAATTACGGGGATTACGCTTACATCGAGTATTTCCCGCGCGGCATGTACCTGAGCCAGCCGGAGCCGAACCTGTATCGCCAGCAACAGATCTTCCAGGTCTGGCTGCGACCGCTGACCGGGAACGACACGGCGCACTTCGCCACCCGCGTCGCCATGTACGAGCTCGACAAGCTCATCGACCAGGGCTTGTCCGCGGAAGCGTTCGAAGCCACTCGCGCCTTCCTCGACAAGTGGGTGGCGCAGCTGGTGAGCGCGCAGCCCGCGCTGCTCGGCTATGCCATCGACAGCGCCTGGTACGGTATCCCCGACTTTACCGCCTACGTGCGCGCAGAGCTGGCGCGGTTGACGGTCGAGGACGTCAACCGTGTCATCCGCGAGCATCTCTCCACCGAGAACGTGAAGTTCGTCTTCATCACCCCGGACGCCGCCGACCTGAAGCGGCGCCTGGTGCAGGACGCGCCGTCGCCGATGACCTACAACTCGCCCAAGCCGGCCGAGTTGCTGGCCGAGGACAAGGTGATCGAGGTGCTCCCGCTGGGCTTCACTCCGGAGTCGGTGCGGATCGTCCCGGCCGACAGCGTGTTCCGGCGCCCGGCGCAATGAACGCAAGGAGGTCGACCTGATGAGCCACGAGATGGATCCGGCCACCCGCACCGAGATCGAGGCGGCGGCCTTTCGCAAGCTGTTGCAGCACCTGCAGAAGTATCCCGAGGTGCAGAACCTCGACCTGATGAACCTCGCCTACTTCTGCCGCAACTGCATTTCCAAGTGGTACGCGGGGGCCGCAGCCGAGCACGGTGTCGAGCTCGACTACGACCAGGCGCGGGAAATCGTCTACGGCATGCCTTACGGCGAGTACAAGCGGCAGCATCAGCAGGAAGCGACGCCCGAGAAGCTGGAGAAGTTCGCCGCGGCGGAACGCAAGGCGACGCCCTAGCTTTCGCGCTGCTGTGCCTCGACTTCGCGGTGCCCCGGCACCATGACCCGCGCCATGATGATGCCGGCTTCGAACAGGATGTAGACGGGGACGGCCAGCAGCGTCTGGGAGATGACGTCCGGCGGCGTCAGCAGCATGCCGAGCACGAAGGCGCCGAGCAGCACGTAGGGCCGCTTCTGCCCGAGCTTGGCGGGCGTGGTGAAGCCGGCCCACACCGCCAGCACCGTCGCCACGGGCACCTCGAAGGCAAAGCCGAAAGCGAAAAACAGCGCGAGGACGAAGTCGAGGTAGGCGGAGATGTCTGTCATCACGGCCACGCCGGTGGGCGCCACCGCGGTGAAGAAGGCGAACATCAGCGGGAACACCACGAAATAGGCGAAGGCGACGCCGGCATAGAACAGGAAGATGCTGGAGACCATGAGCGGCATCACCAGCCGCCGTTCGTGCTTGTAAAGGCCCGGTGCGACGAAAGCCCAGCCCTGGTACAGCAGCATCGGCATCGCCAGGAACACGGCGATGGCCAGCGACAGCTTGAACGGGGTCAGGAACGGCGAGGCCACCTGCGTGGCGATCATGCTGGTGCCTTCCGGCAGGCGCGCCATCAGCGGTTCGGCCACCAGCGTGAACAGCGTGTCGGCGAAGGGCACGAGGCAGATGAACAGCACCAGCACCGTGATCACCATCTTCAGGAGCCGGTTGCGCAGCTCCATCAGGTGGGACAACAGCGTGCCTTCGCCGAGGCCGCTATTTTTGTCCGCGCTGCTCATCGTCCTCGTTCACCGCCTGGGCGGCGACCTCGCGTTGCTTGTCGCGCGCTGCGGCGAGCGCCTCGTCCTCGGCCTTCAGCGCGGCCTCGGCGGCTTCCTGCACCGGGGTCTTGGGCGGCGCGTCTTTCTGCGGCTCCGCCGGCTTGCCCTGCTTGGCCTCGACCTCGCGCGCCAGCTCGCGTTCCACCTGCATGCGCAGGCTGCGGGCCATGAACTTGGCGCGGCCGGCCCAGTTGCCGATGGTGCTGACCATGCCGGGCAGCCGCTCGGGCCCCAGGATGAGCAGGGCCAGCAGCAGGATCAGCGACAGTTCCCAGAAACCGATGTCGAACATCGGCGTCAGGCCTTGTGCTCGTCCTTATCCTTCGCCTTGTTCTCGGGGAAGTCCGCGTCTTCCTTGCTCTGGTCGGCGAGCTGCTCCTTGCGCGCCTCGGATTCCCCGTCCTGCATCGAGCTGCGGAAACCCTTGACGGCACCGCCGAGGTCGGAGCCGATGCTCTTCAGCCGCTTGGTGCCGAAGATCAGGACGACGATCAAGAGAATGATCAGTAATTGCCAGAGGCTGATGCCACCAAGACCCATGTGATCCTCCGATTGCACGGTGTGGGGCCGGTGCGGCCCGCAAGGCAGGCAATCATACGCTAACTCATATGACTGTTGCTGCCATCCGGAAGTGCCCGGAGCCAGAAGGTCACCGGCCCGTCATTGACCAGCGCAACCTCCATGTGGTCCCCGAAGCGCCCGGTCTGCACGGCCGCGTGGCGCCGGCGGGCCGCCGCCACGAGCAGGTCGAACAGCCGCCGCCCCTCGGCCGGCTCGGCCGCAGGCGTGAAGCTCGGGCGCGTGCCCTTGCGGGTGTCCGCCGCCAGCGTGAACTGCGACACCAGGAGCAGCCCGCCGCCGGTGTCGGCCAGCGACAGGTTCATGCGGCCGGTCTCGTCCGCGAACACGCGGTAGCCCACGATACGTTCGGCGAGCCGCTCCGCCTGCGCCGCGTCATCGCCCCGCTCCACGGCAGCCAGGGCCAGCAGGCCGGGGCCGATGGCGGCCACCGTGGCACCGTCCACGCGTACCGAGGCCGACGTCACGCGCTGGATGAGGGCGATCACCCCGACCGCTCGTGGGAATCGAACGACTGGGCAGGAAGGAAAAAGTCAGGCTTCAACTGGCTATCGCTCCCACGACAGTGGATTTATATCGCCTTATGTCGGAGTTAAACCCCATCACAATACGAATTACGCCAAGGTGGCGATATAGTCCCATTTATCAATTAATATCGTCGACACAGTGGGAAATGACATCGGCAACCGGATTGTCACGTGCCGGAGACCAAACCGTAACGGTACGGGGCGATGGTGCCCGCGGGCAAGTGCCGGAGGCCATGTATGTCCGTCCAGACCCTGCGTCCACTGTCGTACCGCACGCTTTTCATTTCCGACGTCCACCTCGGCTCCCGCGGCTGCCAGGCCGCCATGCTGCTCGATTTCCTCCATTCGGTACGTTGCGAAACGCTGTACCTGGTCGGGGACATCATCGATTTCTGGAGCCTGAAGCGCAGCTTCTACTGGCCCCAGGAGCACAACGACGTCCTGCGCACCGTGCTCGGCATGGCGCGGCACGGCACCCGGGTGGTCTACGTGCCCGGCAACCACGACGAGCTGTTTCGCGATCATCTCGACACTGTATTCGGCAACGTCGAGATCCGCGCCCGCAGCGTGCACCAGACGGCGGACGGGCGCCGCCTGCTGGTGCTGCACGGCGACGAGTTCGACGGCGTGGTGCGCTGCAGTCCCTGGCTGGCGCGCCTTGGCAGCCATGCCTATGACGCACTGATCTCGCTGAACCGCTACCTGAACGCCTGGCGCCGCTTTTTCGGCTACGGCTACTGGTCGCTGGCCGCTTTCCTCAAGCATCGCGTCAAAAACGCCGTGCAGTACATCGGCGACTTCGAGCAGGCCGTGGCGCGCGCCGCGCGGCAGGAAGGCGTCGACGGACTGGTGTGCGGTCACATCCATCGTCCCGAGGTGCGCATGGTCGGCGATGTGCTGTATTGCAACGACGGTGACTGGGTGGAGAGCTGCTCCGCCCTCGCCGAACACCGGGACGGGCGCCTCGAGCTGCTGCACTGGGCGGAGATGCGCGCCCGGGAGACGGCGCCGGCGCCGCTGGAGACCGCGGCATGAAAATCGCCCTGGTGTCCGACGCCTGGCTGCCGCAGACCAACGGCGTGGTGCGCACATTGCGCGAGACCACGCGCTGCCTCGAGGCTGCGGGCCACACGGTCAGGGCCGTGACGCCGATCCCCTTCCGCACTTTCCCCTGCCCGACCTACCCGGAGATCCGGCTCGCGGCGCTGCCGTGGCGCCGGGTGCAGCGGATGCTGGACGACTTCCGGCCCGACGCGGTGCATGTCGCCACGGAAGGTCCCATCGGCCTCGCGGGACGGCGCTGGTGCCGCGAGCGCGGCCAGGTGTTCACCAGCTCGTTCCATACCCGCTTCCCGGAATACGTGCGCCTGCGCGCGCCGATCCCGGTGGACTGGACCTGGCGCATGCTGCGCTGGTTCCACGACGCCGCGGAGCGGACGCTGGTGCCGACCCGTACGCAGCAGGAAGAGCTGGCCGCGCGCGGTTTCCACAGCCCCGTGGTGTGGGGCCGTGGGGTCGATACGGAATTGTTCCGCCCCGAGCTGCGGGGTGAACTGCCCGGCCCCGGCCCGCACCTGATGTACATGGGGCGCGTCTCGGTGGAAAAGAACATCGAGGCCTTCCTGCATCTCGAGACGCCCGGCACAAAGTGGGTCGTCGGCGGCGGGCCGGCGCTGGACTCGTTCCGCCAGGCCTGGCCGACGGTCAACTTCGTCGGTCCGAAATACGGCGAGGACCTGGCCACGTGGCTCGCGTCCGCCGACGTGTTCGTCTTTCCGAGCCGCACCGACACCTTCGGCATCGTGCTGCTGGAAGCCATGGCCTGCGGGTTGCCGGTGGCAGCCTACCCGGTGCCGGGCCCGCGCGACGTGGTCTGCGCCGGCGAGAGCGGCGTGCTGGACGACGACCTGCAGCGGGCGGTCGACGGTGCACTGCAACTCGACCGCGCTGCGTGCCGGCGTCATGCCCTGGAACATACCTGGGAACGGGCCACGGCACAGTTCTGTTCTTACCTCGAGCGCGCTTGAGGCCGCCGGACGGCGCCGGGCAGGGTCAGCCCGGGAACAGGATCGCCGTCGCCACGCCGAAGTAGATGAACACGCCGGAGGCGTCCGCCAGCGTCGTCACCAGCGGCGCGCTGGCGGTCGCCGGGTCGAGCTTGAAGCGGCTGAGGATGAAGGGCAGCGACATGCCGATCAGGCTGCCGACCATCACCACCAGCACCATGGTCAGGGCGACAGCCAGCGCCACGCCGGGCCCGCCGCGATACCAGCCGATGCCCGACACCGCCAGCGCCATGGTCAGTCCGAGCAGCACGGCGATCAGCACCTCCCGCCCCAGCATGCGGCCCCAGTCCTTCAGCATGACGTCGCCCGTCGCCAGCGCGCGCACCATCAGTGTCGCTGCCTGCGAGCCGGCGTTGCCGCTGGAGCCGATCAACAGCGGCAGGAAGAACACCAGCGCCACGACCGACGCGATGGTGTCCTCGTAGTAATGGATGCCGGCGCCGGAGACCAGGTTGCCGAACACCAGCAGCACCAGCCAGGCGATGCGCTTGCGATACAGCAGCCCGATGGAGGCGTCGCGCACGCTGGAGTCCAGGTCGCCGACCGAGCCCACCTTGTGGAAGTCCTCCGTGGCCTCCTCCTGGATGACGTCCATGGCGTCGTCGTGCGTGACGATGCCGACCAGCCGTCCCTCCGCATCCACGACCGGCAGGGCCAGCACGTCGTAGCGGGAAATCTTGCGCGCCACCTCTTCCTGGTCCTCGTCCACATGCACGGACAGCGGGCCCTCCTCCATCAGGTCCCGAACCAGCATTTTCGGGCTGGCGAGGATCAGGTCCCGCAGCCGTACCGCGCCCAGCAAGCGCCGGTCGGGCGCCGTGACGTAGGCGCGGTAGATGGTCTCCTTGTTCGGCGCCTCGTGGCGCAGCTTCTCGATGGCCTGGGCGGCGGAGAGCGACGCCGTGAGCACGGCATAGTCCGAGCTCATGATGGCGCCGGCGGTGTCTTCCGCGTAGCCGGCGAGGCGCCGGATGTCTTCGCGCTCGGCTTGCGCCAGCGCCGGCAGCAGCGCGTCCTGCTGCTCGTCGGAAAGCCCCTTGAACAGGTCGGCGCGCTCGTCCGAGTTCATCTCGCTGACGATGCGCGCCAGCTTGGCGCGTGACGCCTGGTGCGCCATTTCCACCTGGAAGTCGCGCCCGAAATAGCCGAACAGGTCGGCCTGCGCCTTCAGCGGCAGGAGATCGAGCACGGCCCACACCTGGTACGCCGCGAACTCTTCCAGCGCGCCGGCGATGTCGGCCGGGTGTTCGCCATCCACCACCGCGCGCAGGGCGACGGCGTCACCGGCCTGGATGGCGGCGCCCAGCGCGCCGACCAGGTCCTCGTGGTGGGCCTCCCCGCCGGGCGCCGTGGCCGGGTCGAGTGTCACGCCGGCGCGTCTCCCGCGCGCTTCTGCAGGCGCTTCAGGAACACCTGCATTTCCTTTGCCGCCTGCACGTCGCCGCGCGCCTCGGCTGCCTCGATGCCGCTGCGCCAGGCCGCCGCCGCCCCGGCGTGGTCGCCGCTCTCGTCCAGCGCCTTGCCGAGCAGCTTCCAGGCCGCCGAATAGGCGGGATCGTGCTCCACAGCGCGGCGCAGGTGCCCGGTGGCTGCGGCTGTATCCCGCTCTTGCAGGCAGGCGTTGCCGAGAGAGAAGCGCAACAGTGCGTCGTCGCGCCCGGCCGCCAGCAGTTTCTCCAGTGCCGCCCGCATCAGCGCCGCCAGAACTCCGGTGTCAACAGCACCAGCAGCGTGAAGATCTCGAGGCGCCCGAGGATCATCGCGAGCACGCCCACCCACTTGGCTGCGTCAGGCACCGACGCGAAGGTGGCGCTCACCTCCCCGAGGCCGGGACCCAGGTTGTTGAGCGTGGCGGCCACGGCGGAAAAGGCGGTGACCTGGTCCAGCCCGATGAACATCATGGTCGCCATGAGTATGCAGAACACCACCACGTAGACCGAGAAGAAGCCCCAGATCGCTTCCGTGACGCGGCTGGGCACGCCGCGGTCGCCGAGGCGGATGGTGATCACCGCGCTCGGATGCAGCAGCCGCGCCAGTTCGCGCCAGCCCTGCTTGACGATCAGCAGCCAGCGCAAGACTTTCATGCCCCCGGAGGTGGATCCGGCACAGCCGCCGATGAAGCTGGCCAGGATCAGCAGCACCGGCAGTGCTCCGGGCCATACGGAGAAGTCTGCAGACGCGAATCCGGTCGTCGTGCCCACGGAGACCGACTGGAACACGGCCTTGGTGAGCGACTCTCCTGGCGTGTGATGTCCCTTCCAGGCGAGGTAGCCGGCGATGGTGGCGATCAGGCCAGCCTGGATCACCAGGAAAGCGCGGAATTCCGGGTCCTGCAGGTAACCGTTGATCGCCTCCGACCAGGAAACCCGACGCCGGTGCGGCCATTCGAAATGGGGTCGACCGCCCTGCACCTGGAACCGGATGTCGGGTATCACCCGCCGCATGGCGTAAAAATGCAATGCAAAACTGGTGGCACCCAGCAGCATGAACAGGGCGCCTAGCCACTCGAGCAGCGGGCTGTTGTAGTGGCCGAAGCTGGCGTCGTGGGTCGAGAACCCGGCAGTCGCAATGGTGCTGAAGGCGTGCCCTATGGCGTCGAACCACTCCATGCCCGCCAGGTTGTAGGCCACGGCGCAGATGGCGGTGAGCAGCACGTAGGTGATCCACAGCGCCTTCGCGGTTTCGGTGATGCGGGGCGTCAGCTTGGTGTCTTTCATCGGCCCCGGAGTCTCGGCGCGGTAGAGCTGCATGCCGCCGACGCCGAGCACGGGCAGGATGGCCACGGCCAGCACGATGATGCCCATGCCGCCGAACCAGTGCGTCTGCTGGCGGTACCACAGGATCGAGTGCGGCAGGGTGTCGAGGCCGCTGAGGACGGTCGCCCCTGTGGTGGTGAATCCGGACACGGCCTCGAACACCGCGTCCGTGAAGCTCATGGCCGGGTTGTCGACCAGCAGCAGCGGCACGGCGCCGGCAAAGCCCAGCACCACCCAGAAGCCTGCGACGACCAGGAAGCCGTCGCGGATGCGCAGTTCAGCCCGCTGGTGGCGCAGGGGCAGATAGAGCAACAGGCCGGCCAGGAGGATGATGAAGAAAGCCTCGAGGAACGCCAGTCCGCCGCCGTCGCCGTAGATCCAGGCCACCACTGCCGGCGGCAGCATGGTGAGGCTGAACAGGGCCAGCAACAGGCCGATGATGCGCAGGACGACGAGGCCGTTCACAGGGCGGGCGCCGCTTCAGGTATAGGTCACGCTCACCTGGAACAGCTTCTCCACGGCGGGGATCTGGCTGCGGTCGGTGAGGAACAGGATGACGTGGTCTTCGCGCAGGATCTCCGTGTCGTGGTGGGCCATGAGCACGTCGCTCTCGCGCACGATGGCGCCGATGGTGGCGCCCGGCGGCAGCGGCACCTGGTCCACCCGCTTGCCCACGACGCGGGAGGTCTTGCTGTCGCCGTGGGCCACGGCTTCGATGGCCTCGGCGGTGCCGCTGCGCAGCGCGTGCACCTGGCCCACATCGAGCCGCATGCCGCGCACCTTGGCGAGCAGCGCGCTGAGCGTGATTTCCTGCGGCGAGACGGCGATGTCGACGTACTGGTTCTCCACGAGCTTGGCGTAGGAGGGCCGGTTGATCAGCGCGATGACGCGCGAGGCGCCCATGCGCTTGGCAAGGAAGGACGAAAGAATGTTGGCCTCTTCTGCGCTGGTGAGGGCGCAGAACACGTCCACCTTGTCGATGTTCTCTTCCTGCAGCAGCTTTTCGTCCACCGCGTCCCCGGTCAGCACCACGGCATGCTTGAGGCGCTCGGAGATGTAGCGGGCGCGGTCGTAGTCGCGCTCGATGACCTTGACGCGGTTGGTGTTCTCCAGCCGCCGCGCCAGCTCGAAGCCGATGTGGCCGCCGCCGGCGATGATGATGCTGCGCGCCGGGTGCTCGAGCTTGAGCAGCTCGCTCATCATGACGCGAATGTCCTTGCGCGCGGCGAGGAAGAACACCAGGTCGTTCTCGCGGATGACGGTGTCGCCTTCCGGCAGGATGGTCTCGTAGATCGGTTCCTCGTTGCCCACCGGCGGGATGCTGCTCTGGCGGTAGATCGCCGCCACGCGCGCGTCGGTGTGCGGGATGTGCCGACGCAGTTCGCGCAGCTCCTGCCCGATCAGGGGACCGCCGGCCTTGGCTTTCAAGCCCACCAGGCGCACCTTGCCGTCGGCGAAGTCCAGCACCTGGTGCGCGCCCGGGTAGTGGATCAGCTGCTCGATGTGCTCGGTGACCAGCTGCTCGGGACTGATGATGGTGTCCACGGGGATGGTCTTCGGTCCGAACAGCTCCTGGCGCGAGGTGTACTCGGCCGCGCGGATGCGCGCGATGCGCACCGGCGTGCGGTACAGGCTGTAGGCGATCTGGCACGCGACCATGTTGGTCTCGTCGCTGTCCGTGAGCGCCACCAGGATGTCGGCGTCGGCCGCGCCGGCCTTCTCGAGCACGCGCGGGTGCGAGGCGTGCCCCTGCACCGTGCGGATGTCGAGGCGATCCTGCAGCTCGGTCAGCAGCCGGCCGTTGAGGTCGACCACCGTGATCTCGTTTTCGTCGGAGAGCGACTCGGCGGCGGTGGAGCCGACCGTGCCCGCGCCGAGGATGAGAATCTTCATATGTTTCTTTTCCGGCCTGGGCGGCGGAGCCGATGTTACATCAGTTCCAGGCGCGCGTAGGCCAGTACCAGCCACTTGGCCCCGGCGTTCTCGAAGTTCACCTGGACCCGGGCATGGCTGCCGTGGCCCTCGTGGTTGAGCACCACCCCCTCGCCGAACTGGTTGTGGCGCACGCGCTGGCCGAGGCGGATACCCCCCGGCGCCTCCTCGCGGAACCGGCTGCCACTGGACGTCGCCACGGGCCGCGAAATGCGCGCCGCGGGCCGGATCTCTTCCACCAGCTCGGGCGGCAGCTCGCCGATGAAGCGCGAGGGGATGCCGTAGTTGTCGACGCCGTGCAGGCGGCGCTGCTCAGCGTAGCTCAGGTACAGCTCGCGCATGGCGCGTGTGGTGCCGACATAGGCCAGCCGGCGTTCTTCCTCCAGGCCGTCGGCATCGAGCAGGCTGCGCTTGTGCGGGAACAGGCCGTCCTCCAGGCCGGCGAGGAACACCACCGGGAACTCCAGCCCCTTGGCCGAGTGCAGGGTCATGAGCTGCACGCAGGCCTCCCAGGCGCCGCCCTGGTTCTCGCCGGCTTCCAGCGCGGCATGCGCCAGGAACTCGTCCACCGGCCGCATTTCCGAGTCCGGCTCCGGCTCGAAGCCGCGCGCGGCGCTGACCAGCTCTTCCAGGTTTTCCACCCGCGCCTCGCCGCGCTCGCCCTTCTCCTTGCCGTGATGCGCGATCAGGCCGCTGGCCTGGATGACGTGGTCGACCTGCTCGTGCAGCTCGAGCGCACGCGTGTCCCGGTCCAGTCGCTCGATGAGCTCCAGGAAGGCGCGCAGGCACTGGGCCGCCCGGGCCGGCAGGCCGTCCGTGACCAGCGCCCCGGAGGCGCGCCACATCGAGGTCGCGTTGGCGCGGGCATAATCACGCAATGCCTCCAGGGTCTTGGCGCCGATGCCCCGCGTCGGCAGGTTGACGATGCGCTCGAAGGCCGAGTCGTCGTCGCGGTTGGCCATGAGGCGCAGGTAGGCCAGCGCATCCTTGATTTCCATGCGCTCGAAGAAGCGCAGGCCCCCGTAGACGCGGTACGGTATGCGCGACTGTATCAGCGCCTCTTCAAACACGCGCGACTGGGCATTGGAGCGGTACAGCACCGCGATCTCGTTGGCCGCGGTCCCCTGGTCCAGCAGGCTGCGGATGCGCCCGACCACGAACTCGGCCTCGTCGCGCTCGTTGTAGGCGGCATAGAGGCGGATCGGGTCGCCCTCGCGCCCCTCGGTCCACAGCTTCTTGCCGAGCCGTTCGCGGTTGTGGGCGATGAGCGCATTCGCGGCGTTGAGGATGTTGCCGGTGGAGCGGTAGTTCTGCTCCAGCCGCACCATTTTCGTGCCGGGAAAGTCCTTGCGGAAACGGCGGATGTGTTCCACCTTCGCGCCACGCCAGCCGTAGATGCTCTGGTCGTCGTCGCCGACGATGAAGGGCTTGCCCTCGCTTCCCGCGAGCAGCTTCAGCCACGCGTACTGTATGGCGTTGGTGTCCTGGAACTCGTCCACCAGGATGTGGCGGAAGCGGCGCCGGTAGTGGTCGAGCAGCTGCGGGTCGTTCTGCCACAGCTCGTAGGCGCGCAGCAGTAGCTCCGCGAAGTCCACCAGCCCGCTCTGCTCGCACTGCGCCTGGTAGGCCTCGTAGAGGCGAATGAACATGCGCCGGTTGGGGTCGTCGCCCGCATCCAGGTGGGCGGCCCGCAACCCTTCGTCCTTGCGCGCGTTGATGAACCACTGCACCTCGCGCGGCACCCAGCGGTTCTCGTCCAGCTCCATGCTCTTCAGCATGCGCCGGATGAGGCGCAGCTGGTCCTCGGAGTCGAGCACGGTGAAGGTCTGCGGCAGCTTCGCCTCCCGCCAGTGCAGCCGCACCAGGCGGTGCGCCAGGCCGTGAAACGTGCCGACCCACAGGTTGGCGGCCGGCATGCCGAGCAGGTGCTCGATGCGCGCCCGCATCTCGCCGGCGGCCTTGTTGGTGAAGGTCACCGCCAGCACGCCCCAGGGCGACACGCCCTCGACCTGCACCAGCCAGGCAATCCGGTGCACCAGCACCCGCGTCTTGCCGCTGCCGGCCCCCGCCAGCACCAGCACCGGCGCATCGGCCGGGGCGGTGACGGCCTCGCGCTGGGCGTCGTTCAGGGGGTCGAGGATGGGGGTGATGTCCATGGCCGGACATTGTACCCGGCCGGGTCTGCCGGCCGCGTCGCGACCGCGGTCGCCGCGGCCTGGGAGCCGGTCCGCGGCTGGCCATGACAGGGCCCTGCTCACTTGGAATTCTGATGCCGCTCGCAGGACCCTGTCATACCCAGCCGCTTCGCCGGTGCCAGGCCCGGCGGTCGGGCGCACTCCGGCCAGCGGGAGCCGCCCCAGCTCCGGGTCGTAGACCCGTCCGCCCATGTGGATCAGCCCGACCTGGTCGAGGCGCTCGTGACCGGTGAAAACGCGGGTCAGGGGTTCACTTACTCAGCGTCAGCACTAGGCAACGGGACAACACGGACCGAGTTCCTTGGCCCGTCGACCTCAAGGATGAACCGCCTCTTGGAATTCGGCTCATCCGCCAGGAAACCCCACATCGCTCTCCATCCGTCTGCACCGGAGAAAGTGAATTCCTCTTCGATTCCGCAGTGTCGCTGGAGTGCCTCGAAAGCCAAAAGCGGCACATCCGGCTTCTCGCCATAGGGCCTGATCAGCAGCACGGCTCCCACAAAGGGATACCTCGTTCCTCCGTTCTCCACGTGCACAAGTCTAGATTGAACGTCCTGGAGCACCTCGTTGGAAAACTGTTCGATTTCCTGGAGACACCAAGCAGGTACAGGTATGGCCAACAGGTCATTTGTAGCCTGGGCTTCTTCGTGCTCGCCTACCCTAATAAAGAGCGAGGCAACAACGATGAAGGTCAAGAGCCCGATCAGGACCAAAAGAATTCGAAAAAAGCGCTTCATTCAGCAACGAGCCCCGTATGCCAGACACTGTGGGGTCGTTATCTTGCTTGGTGCTACTCGGCCAACACCGGACCAACCAAGGTAACGTGTTTGACTGACGACGTTATGGATGCTCACTGAAACTATGCGCCTCGATTCGATCGGGCCAAGGTACGTGACTCTGCCAGTTGATCGGCTTCGTAGCATCGTATGGGTCTTCGTCACTTCGACGACCGTGGTCTTGTGGATACGGTACGTCACTTCGTAGTCGGAGAAATACAACGTGTTCGCTGCGGTCACTACGACGCCGAGGCCGATTCGGATACCGGGCAAGCGCACACCTGGAAGCTCCCCTACACCGAGACTGTCCATGAGCGGAACATGACGCGTATCGGCAAAGGAGCCTACTACCTCGTGGGATTCTTCCAGATGACGCGAAACTGAGTCAGGAACCTGTTCCACCGAAGTGTCCCATCGGGAGCCGTCATGATTAAACCGACTGACGAACGCCGCTGACCAGGCCCCATTGGCGAACTTGCCACCGCCGAGCGCGGAGGCGGTGCCACCGACCACGGCCGCCGCCGTCATCCGCCCGATCTTCGCCCACTCCCCGCCGCTGCCGTAAGGGCCGGCCACCGCTTCCGGGATGAACGACAGCAAGCTGCCCGAGAACGCCCCCAGCGCCCCGTCCCCGAAACGCCCGCCGCCGGCCGCGGAGATTGCCCCCTGGGTGATGCCGTGCAGGGCCGAACGCTGAAAATTGCTCAGGTCCTTGATGCCCCCGATCTCCCCGGCGATACCGGCACTCATCATCCCCATCATGCCGGCCTTGACGTTGCCCTCGCTGGCCAGAAAGCCACTGACGAAGCCGTGCAGGAAGGCGTTGGGCAACTGCAGCCCCGGGACGAAGTTCATCCCGATCCCGGCCACCTTCATCAGCTTCTTCAGAAAATACCCGCTCGGGTCGGTATAGGAAAGCGGGTTGTTGCCGACGTAGGCGTAGCGGTTGAAGCCCTGGGTGGAGGCCGGGAACTGGACGAAGGGGTCGGGGGACAGGAACCGCCCGATCTCCGGGTCGTAGACCCGCCCGCCCATGTGGATCAGGCCGACCTGGTCCAGGTGCTCGTGGCCCGTGAATCCCCGGGTCAGGCTGATGGCGGCGATGAACACCCCGGGGGTCGGGGTCTGCCAGGTGTCCGCCGGGCGGCGCTTGCTCGGAACTCCTAACCAATAGGCCGACAGCGACCCTCATAGCGATAATCGACGACAATACCGTTCGGATCCACAAGCCAGAAATGAACGCAAGATGGATCGATCTTTCGAAAATCGTAGCGATACTCCTTGTACCCGTTGGGCAGCTGAATTATCGCGGTAGGTGGCCCGTCCAGCTCGATCAAAGACTGAATGTGCCGGCCCACGCCACCTTCGGCGGCATCCTCCCAGGATACAAACCAGGAGCATGCCGCCAAGCCCACTAGGACCATCACGCAGACAAAGACTTTGCGCGCTTTAGAATCCACCAATAGGCACCCACGTCGATCCGCCCTTGCCATTCCTTCGACCGAGTTGTGCCGGGAGGTAAACGTCTGCCGGGGCACTATTGAAGAGTTGGCCAAGGAATCCAGGGTAGGTAACCGCTGCCGCTACGGCCATGCCGGGCACATTGAAGACATCCCGCGAGATTGAAGTGCCCATTGATACCTGAAACACGTCATGTACTCCCGCCACAGCATTGACGCCGGGGATCCGATTCGCGACGTTTGACAGTCGGCCGCCCTCCTCGAAGAACCCGATTCTTCGTTCGCCATCGGCGTCATACTTCCAGGGGCGTTGCACGCCAATGTTGTTGGCGCCTTGGACTGGCCGACCCTCGAAACCCTTCTCCACTGGCTCTGCGCCAGGGCTGATGTCGAGGTCGTATCTAACGACGCGGCGATAGAGGGCGGGCATTTCCTTGAACAGTCGAACGAACCCGAACGTCTTGGCCCCGTTGGCGAACTTGCCGCCCCCGAGGGTCGAGACCGTACCGCCGATGGCGGCCGCTGCGGCCACGCGGGCGAACTGTTGCCCCGGGTCGGTTGAGATCTGGCCGTCAGGCTGAAGGCCGATCCGGTCAACGGTCCCGGCGAATCCTTGCGCCGCTGCCGCACCAAGGAACCCGTCCCCGAAGCGCCCTCCGCCGGCCGTACTCATCGCGCCACCGACCAGGCCATGGCCGATGATCTTCTCCACGCCCCAGTCCAGCTTGCCCAGCTTGCCGAAGGCGGCGCCACCGATCCCGCCCAACATCGCTACCTTTGCATCTCCGCCACTGACGAGAAAGCCCGTCACGAAGCCGCGCATGAACGCAGTGCTCCAACCCTGGAAGCCGGGGACGAAGTTGAGTCCGATCCCGGCCACCTTCATCAGCTTCTTCAGAAAATACCCGCTCGGGTCGGTATAGGAAAGCGGGTTGTTGCCGACGTAGGCGTAGCGGTTGAA